>JACQEF010000103.1 GCA_016200745.1 Chloroflexota bacterium
GGGGAACTCGTCGCGGCCGGCATCCCCGGCGAGGATGCGCGGTTCGTCTTCCCCAACGCGACCCGCACGAACCTGGTCATGACCACGAACCTGCGGGCGCTCATCCACATGTCGGGGTTGCGCCTGTGCACGATGGCCCAGTGGGAGATCCGGCGGCTCTTCCAGCTGATCCGCCACGAGGTCTTCGCGGTCTCGCCGTTCCTCGGTAGCTTCCTCGCCCCGAAATGCGTGCCGCTCGGCTACTGCGACGAGTTCAACAACCGCGACGGCCACTGCCCTATTCGGCCGCACAAGGACAACGTCCTCGCCGCCTGGGCCGAGAAGAGCGCCGCTGCGAAGGCGGCAGGCCGGGAGCTGCCGGTCACCTAGTCCCGAGGTCGGCGAGATCCGCCACGAACCGGCGGACGACCCGGGCGAGCCGCGGTCCCGCCTCCGCGCCGGCCGCGAGGACCTCTTCATGGGTCAGCGGCACCCCCGTATAGCCGGCCCCGGGGTTGGTAACCAGCGAGACGCCGCAGACCTCGAGCCCCACCCAGCGCGCCGCGATGCACTCGAGCACGGTCGACATCCCGACCGCGTGCCCGCCGAGCGCGGCCAGCATCCGGACCTCCGCCGGCGTCTCGTAGTTGGGCCCCACCAGGCCGACGTAGACGCCCTCGGCGAGCGGCACGCCCTCGGCGGCGCCGGCCGCATGGAGCCGCTCGCGCAGCCTGGGGCTCCAGGCCTCGGTCAGGTCCGGGAAGCGCTCCCCGAGCCCGCCGTCGTTCGGGCCGATCAACGGGTTCCGGCCGGTCAGGTTGATGTGGTCGCGCATGACCATCAGGGTCCCAGGCCCGAAGCTCGGATCGAGCCCGCCCGCGGCGTTGGTCAGGACGACGAGCCGTGCGCCGAGCGCGCGGAAGAGCAGGATCGGCTGGACCACGAGCCCTGGATCGTTGCCTTCATAGAGGTGAAAGCGGCCCTGGAGCATGACGACGGGCCGGCCCGCGAGCCGACCGAGGAGGAGCCGGCCGGCATGCCCCGGCGCGGTGGCCGCGGGCCAGCCGGGCAGGTCCGCGAACGGGATCGAGACGGGCTCGTCCAGCTGGTCGGCCAGGCCGCCGAGCCCTGACCCCAGCACGATCCCCGCCTCGGGCGCCAGATCGGTCCGGGCGCGCACCGCGTCGACGAGGGCCGCGAGCCGCGCGGGCTGGTCGGATGGCCGGATCGGGCGCGACGGGTCCAGGGACGCAGCGGGAACCTCAGGCATGCCGACCTCCACCACACATCCAGCGCCAGACGGTCGGGGTCGCAGGACTTCGTCGGCCCGGCGGGAGTATCGACACCGGGATGCCGATCACGTCCCGTCGGGCACCGCGCTGGACGGCCGCGGTGAGACGACCCTCGCAGGCGGGTAACGAAGCGCCCGAAGCGACCGGCGGAGGAGCGGAGGTCCTTGATGCGATCTCGGGTCCTTCGATCCTGTCGGCCCCTTCGGGCTGAGACGTACGGTAGCGGCCGGCATTGTGGACGGTCAACGCGGTTATCCACCAACTCACGGTGGCGCGGGCGGGGCCCTTCCACGACTTGTCGACGCCTGTGGACGGCCTGTGGACAAGGCCGCCGCGCGCGACCGCGATGGTCCGGCTCAGCCGCCCATCGCGAACATCTCGACCTTGGGCAGCCGGGACGTCGCCGCGGAGCGCAGCTCCGAGTAACGGTCGCCGCGCCGAGCCCAGATCTCCTCGACGAACGTCGCGAGCTCGGCGTCGGTGGCCCCGGACCGCAGGATCGCCCGGGCGTCGTGCCCGTCGACAGCGAAGAGGCAGGTGTAGACCTTGCCGTCGGCCGAGACCCGGGCGCGGGTGCAGTCGCGGCAGAACGGCTGCGTCACCGACGCGATCACCCCGAACTCGCCACCGCCGTCGGCATAGCGCCAGCGATCGGCCACCTCGCCGCGATAGAGCGGATCGGCCGGCTCGATCGGCCAGGCGGACGAGAGCATCTCCACCAGCTCGCGCGCCGGCACCACCTCGTCGAGCCGCCATCCGTTCGAATGCCCCACGTCCATGTACTCGATGAAGCGCAGGATCACGCCGGCGTCGCGCGCCCAGGCTGCCATCGGCAGCACGCTCGTCTCGTTGATCCCGCGACGCACGACCATGTTGACCTTGACCGGCGCGAGGCCGGCGTCCTGCGCGGCCGCGATCCCGTCGAGCACCTTCGCCACCGGGAAGTCGATTCCGTTCATCGCCCCGAAGACGGCGTCGTCGAGCGAATCCAGGCTGACGGTGACCCGCCGCAGGCCGGCGTCCGCGATCGG
The DNA here is from genome assembly GCA_016200745.1 of Chloroflexota bacterium. GTDB lineage: Bacteria > Chloroflexota > Limnocylindria > Limnocylindrales > CSP1-4 > SPCO01. The sequence continues at coordinate 2,303 of JACQEF010000103.1, forward strand.
CCGGGCGAGCGCCCGCAGCGCCGAGCCGTTGGTCGTCAGGGTGAGGTCGAGCGCGGTCCCGCCGGCGCTTCGCAGCCCCGCGAGCATCGAGATCAGGTCCGGCAGGTCCCGGCGGACGAGCGGCTCGCCCCCGGTGATCCGCAACTTCTCGACGCCGAGCCCGACGAAGGCCCGGGCCAGCCGCGCGATCTCCTCGAAGCTCAGCACCTGGTCCCGTGGCAGGAACTCGTAGTCGCGCCCGAAGATCTCCCGGGGCATGCAGTAGGTGCACCGGAAGTTGCATCGGTCGGTCACCGAGATGCGCAGGTCGCGCAGCGCCCGCCCCAGCGTGTCGGTCACGCCGGGACGACCGTCGAACTCGTTCGCCTGGAGCATCGCGACATGGTAGCCCGGGAACCCGGATCGGATGGCCACCGGCCGGGCATGGCCTGTGCGCGCGAGCGGTACCACCGGCCCGCACCGCTGGTACCACTAGCCAACTGCACCGCACTCTCCGCCGCTGCAACGATGCGTGCACGCACCGGAGATCGGACGCACCCGTCCGACCCTTCCGTCAACGAGGATTCCGCCCGATGGCCAGTACCGAGACACGACCTTCCTTCCGCCTCCCGTGGAGCACCGGACCGGCCGAGGCCGAAGCGCTCGGCGAGCCCGAGGCCGTGCCGGCCGAGATCGAACAGCCCGAGAGCGAACCGCCCGAGGCCCGGTCCGAGGCGTCGATGGCAAGGGGTGACATGGACCAGAGCGAGGAGACCCAGGCACCCGACATGATCGAAACCGCTGCTCCAGCCGCCAGCCCGTCCCAGTCGGAGCCGTCCGGAGCCGCGCCCGCGCGTCGCGCGACCAAGTTCATGGCCGAGCTGAGCCACGCCATGCAGGCCGCCGCCGAGCATGCGCGCACCGAGACCATGGAGCGTTTCCAAGCCGAGGCCAAGGCCGTCGTCGAAGAGATTCGCACGAGCGCCACCACGGAGGTGGCCGACCTGCGTCGTCGCGCCGACGACGACGTTGCCGCGATCCGCGAGTGGTCGAAGGCGGAGATCGCCCGGATCCGCGAGGAGACCGAGGCCCGGGTCGCCGCGCGCAAGACCGGCCTGGACGCCGAGATGGAGGCCCACGCCGCCACGGTCGAGACCCGCGCCGAGCGCGTCGCGGCGGTCGTCGCCGCGTTCGAGGCCGAGATGGGCGCCTTCTTCGACCGCCTGAACGCCGAGGAGGATCCCACCAGGATCGCCACCATGGCCGAGACGATGCCGGATCCGCCCAGCCTGGAGGCCGTGGCCGCGTCGACCGTCATCACCCAGCCGCCGGCCGTCGTCCCGGCCGAGACGGACGCCCGTCCCGAGCCCGCGCCCGAGCCGGCGCCGACCGCAGAGGTCGACTTTGCCGCGGCCGAGGCCGAAGCCCTGTCGTTTGATGGCGACCTCACCGCGCTCGGCGACCTCGAGGAGGTCGAGCCCGAACCAATGACCGGGTCGCCGGAGGAGGCGGCCGAAGCCGCCGAGCCCGACACGGCCGCCGAATTCGAGGCCGGGACTGACGCGCAGACCTCCACGCGGGTCATCGTGGCCGGCCTGATCAGCGTCGCGAGCATCGCCAACTTCAAGCGAAGCCTCGCCCGGATCCCGGGTGTCTGGTCGATCGGCGTGTCGTCCGGCCCGGAGGGCGACTTCGTGTTCACCGTGAGCCACAACGGCAGCCTCTCCCTGCCGAGGGAGATCGAGAGCATGTCGGCCTTCGATTCGCAGATCACGGGCGAAGCCGAGGGCGAGATCCGGCTCTCCACGCACGACCGCGACGCGGTTGACTGAGGTTCCAGGCCCACCAACGAGGAGTCGTCAGTTGGCTCGTCCTGCCATCGTCGTCGCACTGCCGCCCATCGAGGCCGACCCAGTCAGCGCCGAGCTGCTGGACGCGGGCTTCGAGGTCATCACGGTCGAGCAACCGGCCGAGATGGTCGCCGCGCTGGCGACCCGGCGCGACGTCGCGGTCGCCGTCCTCGACGGCGAGGCGGATGAGGACCTCGCGGGTGAGTACTGGGCGGCCCTGGTCAACGCCGGGCGCCCGGTCCCCGCCTTGACCGTCGTGTCGCCTGGGTCCTACCAGCGGTTGGCCGAGATGGACGACGACGGCAGCGGCAACGAGTACTTCACCCGGCCCTACTCGGCGGATTCGATCCGCTGGCGGCTGGAGGCCATGTGCATCCGCCGCGACACCGTGGACGACGGCAGCGGACCGGTGCTCCAGGCGGGTCCCCAGGACCACGACGCCTGGAACCGGCGCGCGGCGGTGATCGTTGTGTTCAACCCGAAGGGCGGCGTCGGCAAGACGACCGTCGCGGTCAACCTGGCCTCCGCGCTCCAGGCCCGCAAGGGCAAGTCGGTCCTGCTCATCGATGCCGACACCGTGACCGGCCACGTCACCACGTCGTTCGCCCTCGAGGCCGTCCGCTCGGTGGCCGACAGCTGGCGCGACGAGGCCGAGGGCGGCCCGTCGGAGACGTTCACCGCCATCGCCTCCGAGCACGGCTCCGGGCTGCGCGTCGTCGCGCTCACCGATTCGCCGCTCAACACCGAGGTGCTCGATCCGCGCCGCGTGGCGGCCGCCATCTCAGCCGCCCGACGCTCGTTCGACGTCATCGTGGTCGACCTGCACCCGTCGTACAGCACCCTGAACCAGGCGATCTTCGACGAGGCGGACCGGATCCTCGTTCCGGTCACGCCGGACGTGCCGGCGATCCGGGCCGCGGTCCAGATGCGCGACGTCGCCGGAGCCCTCGGCTGCCGCGAACGCCTGGCGATGGTCGTCAACCGCGCCAACAGCGGCGTCTCCGTGGCCGACGTCGAGCGGACCGTGGGCATGTCCGCGTTCGCCCAGATCCGATCCGGCGGGATGTTCTTCGTGCGAGCCGCCAACGAGGGCCGCACGGTGATCGAGATGTTCCCTCGCGAGAAGATCACGGCCGACTTCGACACGCTCGCCGACCACGTCCTCGGCGTCCCGGCCAAGCCGGATCTCGCCCGCTCCGGGTTCCGCCTTCCGACCCGCGCCAGGGCCGCCGCCCGCGCCTGATCGCGACGCCGCGGCCCGTCGACCAGAGAATCGCCTCGCCAGGGTAGTGCAGCCGAAGGCGGCGCCGAGCACCTGAGCGAGCGCACTGGAACTGCGTGAGCGAGGGAGCGCAGGCGCCAACGCGCGGATGCGCCGCCATGGCGAGGCGCCGAATTGACCGCAGGCTATCTGGCCTTGTCGCTCCATTGGGCGCCGCCCATCGACCCGCCCGGCAGCTTCTCGTGGCGCTCGCCCGTTCGCGCGTCCACCTGGTCGACGCCTCGCAGGTAGGCCCGGTTGACGAGGATGACGTGGGTGTCCGGCGGACTCACCGTCTTCCCGTCGATCGTCGCCGTCGGCTCCAGCACGGGCAGGAACATGTCGTTGGATCGATCGAGGAGCCGGACCGGCTCGTAGCCCGGGTAGAGCTGGACGGTCCCGACCACTCGGTACGGCGGGACCTCCAGGGCCACCTCGTACGACACCTTGTGGACGCGATGGGCCGATCGCTCCTGCTCCGACATTGGCGGCAGGGAATCCTCGCCGGCCAGGACCAGCACGAGGTCGTACGGGTCCACCGTCCTGATGCCCGGTGCGGGGGCCAACGGTTCGTTCCCGTCGACCGGCGCCCATTGCACGTCGGCCAGCGCGATCGGCTCACGCTTGTTGAGCGCGTCGGACAGGCGGCCCTCGACGAGCATGCGCCCGACCAGCCGCCACTCCTCGGTCATCCCGTCGAAGGCGATGCCGGCCGCAGCCTCGACCGGGGCCGGCGTCACCGCCGTTTCCGCGGTCGCCGCCGGCGGCTCCTTCCGCCGTCTCAGGAAATCGAACGGCACGTCATTCCTCCGCCGCGCCCGTGTTGTCCCGGATGATATCCACGACGGTGGCGTCGGCCAGCGTGGTCGTGTCGCCGAGAACCCGCCCCTCGGCGATGTCGCGCAGCAGGCGGCGCATGATCTTGCCCGACCTCGTCTTGGGCAGGTCGGGCACGAACATCAGGAACTTCGGCCGCGCGATCGGGCCGATCACGTAGGCGACGTGCTCGCGAAGCTGGAGCGCCAGCGCGTCCGAGGGCTCCTGGTCGGCCTTGAGGATCACGAAGGCAAAGATCGCCTGACCGCTGATCTCGTCCTTCTTGCCGACGACCGCGGCCTCGGCGACCGAGCGGTGGTCGACCAGGGCCGACTCGACCTCGGTCGTCGAGATCCGATGGCCGGCCACGTTCATGACGTCATCGACGCGCCCGAGCAGCCACAGGTAGCCGTCGGCGTCGCGCTTGGCACCGTCGCCTGCGAAGTACATCCCCGGGAAGCGGCTCCAGTAGGTCTCCCTGTAGCGGGCCGGGTCGCCGTAGATGCCGCGGAGCATCGCCGGCCACGGCCGCTTCAGCACCAGGTAGCCTCCGCCGCCCTTCGGGACCGAGTTGCCGTCGGCGTCGACCACGTCGGCGTCGATACCAGGAAACGGGAACGTCGCCGAGCCCGGTTTCGTGGTGGTCACCCCGGGCAGCGGCGTGATCA
>JACQEF010000104.1 GCA_016200745.1 Chloroflexota bacterium
CCCGCGGCACTCGTCGTGGTGACCGGCTGGGGATACGGCTACCGGCGCTCGGACGGCGTGTACGTGGTGCCGGCGGGAGCGCTCGGGCCGTAGCGGACGGCCCGCGCCGTGCCCTCGGGACGGGGACCTCGATCCCGACCGGCATCGAAAAGTCGTCCCGCGAGGTGCAGCGGCCGCGGTCCCTTGGCCGACGACGACGCCCGATAGCTGGGCGGCTGGCGTCCGGGTCACACATAGAACAAGTGTTCTGGCGCGCCCGACAGGTGTTGGACGCGCGATTTCAACCTACACCATTCCGATCGAGGGCCGAGATGAGTGGCTCGCTGCGGCGAGGCGGCTGGCATGAGGCCTTCTAGCCTGGCGGGATCGCCCTCGAGCCCGCTCGGGTTAGGCCCGACCCACCGGGAGCTCGAGGTCCTCCTCGCCCGCTGTCAGACGGGCTCACGCAAGGGTGCAGCCGCCCTCCTCGGGATCCAGACAAAGACCGTCCACTGGCATCTTGCGCGCCTCCTCGATCGGTGCGGCTGCATCGACGACGCGATGGCTGGCTTCGTGCACCGCGACGAACTCGAGCGGTTGCAGGCGGCGTGATGGGGCGCCTCCAACCGAGCCCGCCTTCCTCCCACCGTTACCATCACGGGCACGAGGGAGACGCGATGTGAGCGACAACAGCCCGATCGAGTGGACTGACGCGACCTGGAACCCGGTTACCGGGTGCTCCAAGGTCTCCCCAGGCTGCGCCAACTGCTACGCCGAGACGCTGAGCCTGCGCTTCGGTTGGTCAACGAAGCCCTGGACGCCGGCCAACGCCGCCGAGAACGTCGTCCTCCACCCCGAGCGACTGCTCCTGCCAACGCGATGGCGTCAGCCGCGACGGGTCTTCGTAAATTCGATGAGCGACTTGTTCCACGAGCTCGTGCCGGACCCGTACATCCGGCAGGTCTTCGAGGTCATGGCCGAGTGCTCGCGGCATGAATTCCAGGTACTGAGCAAGCGCCCGGAGCGAATGCACGAGGTGCACCGGCTGTGGACCGATCGCCACGGAATCCTGCCCAACGTGTGGCTCGGGACGTCGATCGAGAACGACCGGTGGGTGGGCCGGGCCGACGACCTCCGTGCCACGCCGGCCGCGGTCCGGTTCATCAGCGCCGAGCCGCTGCTCGGGCCGCTCCCTTCGCTCGACCTTTCGGGGATCGACTGGCTCATCGTCGGTGGCGAATCGGGAATCGGGCACCGACCGATGAAGGCCCAGTGGGTGCGTGACCTCCGCGATCGCGCCCTCGATACGGGCGTCGCCTTCTTCTTCAAGCAGTGGGGTGGGCGCACACCCAAGGTTGGCGGGCGGGAACTCGACGGGCGTACGTGGGACCAGTACCCGGTCCGCCGTGAGTCGCGGCCGCGAAAGGCGCGTCTCGCCGCGTCTGCCTAAGCCTCACCAGGTCAGTGCGATCTGGCCCTTCTCGTCCTCCGTGGTAATCCGGTCCCAGAAGGTATATCCGAGCGGGTGCTTGGAGAAGAACGCCAACAGGTACATGGGGACGTTCTTGGAGTTCTTGACCGGGATCTCGCGCGCGGAGACCTGGTTCAGGTAGCCGATCCGAGCCAGCTGCTCCCGATAGCAGGCGAGGAGCCCGGACAGGGTTGGGAGGCGATCGGGTCCCAGGAAGCGAGGATCTGTCTGCCACGCCTTCGTGCCGAAGAAGGCATCCAGGCGGGGCCGGTCGAGGTCGGCCACGCGCTTCATCGATGGACCGAAGAACGAAACGAGAAGATCCACTCGTCGAGCTGCCGTCAACTTCTGGATCGTATCGAATGAGATCTGCCAGTTCGTGGGATCGATGAAGGCGAACGTGATCCCGGAACGCGGAAGGTGGGCGATGACCTCGTCGATCTTGGCGTTGCAGTCGCCCTGGATCACTGTCACGCGCCGCCCCGGCGTGTACGGAGAACATCGTGTTTCCAGGGCCGCAGCGGCCTTGTCCTCCAGCTCCACGTAGATGTGGTCCGTGAAGTTCCTGTGCAACCCGATGAGGGGCGACCCGTCGTAGATCTCGCCGGTCTCCCGCTCGAAGCACCGACCGGGTCCAGCGAAGAGGTCGAGGTAGGCGCGTTGCGGGAACTTCTTCTTCATTCCCGACGCGAAGATGCCTGTGTAGCGCTCGAGATAGTGATGCTTCCGACGCGCCCACTCCCTGACCACGCGGGCTGGTAGCCCGTCTGCCGGGTCGATCCTGTAGTCGCTCGGTACCTTTGTCATCACGCCCCAGGGGTCGGGGCGCGAGGGCCCACGACTGACTGACCGGCAGGATACCGGCGCCGCCGACCCACCACTGGCACAACGTCCCAGTATTCGCACCTGGGACCCAGAACTACGCTCGGGAGCGTGCCGCGCTCGTCGTTCGCCCCGACTCCGCCGCCGTCGCTCGATCCCATCGAGACGCGGTGTTCGTGAGCGCTCTCGGCCGCTCAATCCTGCTGCCCCGCGACCCGAACCACGAGTTCGTGCGGGTCCTGACCCACGCGACGGTTGAGAAGCGGACCGAGGACTACGACGACGCGCTCGGGCTGTACCTGGCCCGAGGCGCGTCGCGCTTCGAGGCCGAGACCCGGGCCGCCCGGGCGATCAGGCCCTACGAGGTGATCGTCGGCGACTACAACGCGATGGTCGACAACGGGATCGACCTGGCGCTGCTCCTCCTCGTCGGCGGCGGTGGCACCGCGTTCAGCAGCGCGAACGCCCGCCTCGGCGTGGGCGACTCGGCGACCGCCTGGGCGACCACGCAGGCTGACCTCGTCGCGGCGACCAACAAGCTCCGCAAGGGGATGAACGCGACGTATCCCGTGACGGGCACGAAGAAGCAGACGTTCCGCTCCGACTTCCTGACCGGCGAGGCGAACTGGGTCTGGAACGAGTGGGGGATCTTCAACGCCGCCTCGGGCGTGACGATGCTGTCGCGCAAGGTCGAGGCGCTGGGCACCAAGGCGTCGGGTACCTGGACGCTGACCGTCGACTTCTCGCTGGCGTAGCCGTGGAAGCCTGGCGGACGGGCTGATGGCGACCCGGATCTACCTCCCCCAGACCGGCGCGGCGCCGATCTCACCTGCGTTCGGGACGTGGACGGAGACGACCGGGGCCGACCGGATCGCGGGCGTCGCTACACGGATCAACTCGGCGATGACGAGCAAGACCCAGGCGCACGCCGCGACCGCGGCGGGCTCGACGTTCCTGTCGCGCCAGTACGTCTTCGGGCCGCTCGCCGCACAGACGATCCCGCTCTCCACGATCAAGGGCACGATCCGTGTCCTCGAATCGGCGGCCAACGACAACCTCAACGCGATGCGACTCCTCGTCCGGGCCGTGTCGGCCGACGGAGCGACGTATCGGACCCCCGTCCTCTACGGGCCGACGAACGGGACGGTCGCCGAGTTCAGCACCTCGCTCCGGGCGAAGCGACTCGCCACGGGCGGCGCGACGGCGAGCGTCGTCGTCACCGCGGGCGACTATCTCGTCATCGAGATCGGCACGACGAACACCACCGTCGGGACGTCGCTCTCGGACTCGATCAGCTACGGCGACGATAGCGCCACGGACCTCGGCGACAACGAGACCGATATCGCTGCGAACAACCCGTTCGTTGAGCTCGCCGCCACGATCACGCTCCTGGCCCTGTCGGGCTCCGACTCGGGTGCGGGCTCCGACACCGCGAGCCCCCCGGCGGTGGCCCTGACCAGCATCGACGCGGCCAGCGGCGTTGAGGCATCCGCCGTCACCAGCGTCACCAGCGTCTCCACTGACGGTGGAATCGGGACCGACAGCCCGGCCGTCCTGGCGGCTGCGACGGACGTCCGCCCTGATGCCGGCACTGGGTCGGATGCGAGCGCCGAGATCATCCTGGGGCCTCGGTCGGAAGCGGGCGTGGGCACCGACGGTCAGGCAACGCTCGCTGCCGTCTCGTCAACCAGGGCCGACGCTGGCGTGGGCGCCGATGCCGCGACGCTGTCGACGGCGCTCGCCGGGGCAGACGCGGGACTCGCGACGGAGGCGAGCACCCTCGAGGTGGGCGCGACCCAGATCGTGGCCACCGATGCTGGCGTCGGAGCCGACGCAGCGCTCATCGCGGCGCTGTATGCAGCCGCCGACACGGGCGTGGGCGCTGAGCTCGCAGCGCTAACTGCCGGCTACGTCGCGATCGACGGCGCAGCAGGAGTCGAGCAAACCAGCCTGGCGGCGCTCATTGCAGCGCTCGAAGCGGGCGCTGGTGCCGACCTTGCCGCTGTCATGGGCACCGTGATCGGCACCGTCTTCGGAGGTAGTGTCGGCGCCTCCGCCAAGGCGCTCGGCGCCCTCGGCGCGACGGCGACGCTCGCCACGTCCCTCGCCGTGAGCGCATCCGTCCGGGATCGAGTCGGGGCCGAGCATGGCTGACATCAATCCGGGCGACGTCGTTCGCGTGGCCACGACGCCCGGGTTCACGGACGCCTCCGGAACGCTGACCGACCCGACGATCGTGCGCCTCAAGTGGCGCGTTGCTGGCGGGGCCGGGACGACGTGGGTGTTCGGCACCGACGCGCAGGTCGTGAAGGACAGCGTCGGGCTCTACCACGCGGACATCCCGATCGCGACGCCAGGGCTGCACTACTTCCGCTGGGAGGGCACGGGCGCGGTCACGGCCGCCGAGGAGAGCACGTTCAACGTCGTCACGTCCTTCGGTGGCGCCACATGAAGCTCTGCACGGTCTGCGGCGTCGTGACCAGCGGGACTGGCAGCCGCTGCAGCAAGCACCCGCGGCTCTCGGGCATCGGTGCCAACCACCGTGTCCACGCCGACCCGCGATGGGCCCGCCTGTCCAAGCGAGTGATCGCCCGGCACGTCGGGCAGCACGGCTACGTCTGCCCTGGCTACAGGCGCGACCCTCATCCGGCACGAGACCTGACCGCTGATCACGTCGTGCCGCTCGCCGGAGGTGGCGCGCCCTTCGACATCGCCAACTGCGCGGTCCTCTGCCGCTCCTGCAACTCGACGAAGGGTGCCGGAGAGGGCGACCGGGGGTCCCCACACGCGGGTTCTGCGCTCCTGGAAGACCGCGCCTCCCAATCGTGTACACGCGGCCGAGTTTCGCGAAAAATATCCGTGCCCGCCGGGGCCCAGGTTCGCCCGTGTGCGCCACAGGGCGCCGGAGTGGCCCGATGAGTCCGGCCGTGGCCAATCACGCGACCGAACGTGGAAGGGCCCCGGGTTCGCGCCCGGGGCCCGAGGGTCGACTGGCGGCGGAGGCTCTATCCGGCGTCGCCCTGCGAGGCCGCCGCCGGCTCAGCCGCCTTGCCGCCGCGCTTGGCCCGAGTCCGGATCGGGACGGGCGCTTCGACGGGCTCCGGCGCGATCGGCGCCGCCACGACGGCCGCCCCGCCCTCGGCCGCCTTGCGGGCCAGGGCCGCCTTGCGCAGCGCGCTGGTGTACTGGTTCCAGTGCGGCTTGCACATCCGGCCGAGGCCGTCCCTCTGGCTGGGCTGGGCCGGGAACTCGTCGGCCGGCGCCTCGTGCGCCTCGATCCCGAACTTCGCAGACCCGATGCAGCGGCGCAGCGCCGTGGTGGTGGCATCCGTGGTCATGGTGTCGATCTCCTTCCTGGCTCAGAGGCCGAACGAGGCGGCGAGCGCCTCGCTCTCCTCGGGTCCCGCGTCGAGGGCGGCGGCGAGCGCCGCGTACATCGCCTCGGTGAACTCGGTGCGCGACAGCCCGTCGAGCGTCGGGTGCTCGACTCGCATCCATGCCTCGACGTGGCGCGGGTCGATGTCCTTCGTCCGCTCGGCGATGTACCGCTGGTAGAAGGTCCAGCGGGCCATCTCGCCCATCGTCGGCTCCGGCATCGCGGTGCCTCCCCTCGATCGCACACGCCCATCTGGCGTGGTGCCGTCATCCATCACGCTGCCGGCGCGACGATGCAAGGCCGAAGATCGCGAGTCGCCCGGTGACGGCGAAGACACCCGCCGCCGCGGCCCCGACCGCCGCCTGGCGCAACCGGATCACCGGGTCCGGGCAGGAGGCGCCGGACCAGCTCCTCGCCAACCCGGCGAACTGGCGGATCCACCCGAAGGCGCAGCAGGACGCCCTCGCCGGGGCGCTCGACCAGGTGGGCTGGGTCCAGCAGGTCCTCGTGAACCGGCGCACGGGCTTTGTCGTCGACGGCCATGCCCGGGTCGCGCTCGCCCTGCGCCGCGGCGAGCCGACCGTGCCCGTCCTCTACGTCGACCTCGACCCCGCGGAGGAGGCGCTCGTCCTCGCGACCCTCGATCCGATCGGCGCGATGGCGGGGCGCGACGAGGAGAAGCTCCGGGCGCTGCTCGCGGACGTCACGGTCGACGATGCCGGGCTGCTCGCTCTCCTCGGCGATCTCAAGGGCAACGACCCGAAGGCCGGCCTCACCGACCCCGACGAGGTGCCCGAACCGCCCGCCGAGCCCTACGTGAAGCCGGGCGAGCTCTACGTGCTCGGCGACCACCGCATCCTCTGCGGCGACGCGACGAGCCCCGCGGACGTGACGCGACTCCTGGCCGGGGCGGAACCCACGCTCCTCGCGACTGACCCGCCCTACGGCGTTCAGCTCGACCAGACCTGGCGCGACGGCGTGTACAACGGCCCGCGGAAGCGGGTCAAGGGCTGGGGCGTCGTGGCGGGCGCCGAGAAGCCGTACATGATGCGCGACGCTGCCGACGGCCGGCCCGAGGGCGAGGACGCCCCGAGGGCGATCCGGGGCCACCACACCGCGGGCCACCGCAACACCTCGATCAGCATGGACACGCGGGCCGACTGGTCCGAGGCGTTCGCCCTCGTGCCGTCCCTCCGGGTCGGCTACGTCTGGTACGCGAGCGTCCACACCCTCGAGGTGCTGCAGGGCCTGCTCGACATCGGGTTCGAGGTCGCCAGCCAGATCATCTGGGACAAGGGCCTCTTCTCGGTCGGCCGATCCTGGTACCACTGGGCCCACGAGCCATGCGTCGTGGTCCGCAAGCCGGGCGTGCCGAACCTGTTCATCGGCGAGCGGGACCAGGCGACGATCTGGCGGGCGCCCAGCCCCAAGCGGATCGGGGGCGGCAGCAAGGAGCACAAGGAAGACCACCCGACCCAGAAGCCGGTGCTCCTCTCCGAGATCCCGATCCGCAACCACCTGCGCCCGGGCGGGGCGGTCTACGAGCCGTTCAGCGGATCCGGCACGACGCTGATGGCGGCCGAGACGCTCGGCCGGCGCTGCTACGCGATGGAGATCGACCCCAAGTACGTCCAGTTGGCGGTCGAGCGCTGGTAGAACTTCACCGGCCGGCAGGCGGAGCGCGTCGATGGGTAGGCGCGGCCCGGCCCCGACCCCGACGAAGGTGAAGCAGCTCCGCGGCGAGACGCGCCCGAGCCGGCTCAACCTGCGCGAGCCGATGCCCTCGCCGGACGTGCCTCGGATGCCGGCCGACATGGACGACGCGGCGAAGGCCGTCTGGCGGCGCGTCCTGCGCGACATGCGCCACACGGGCGTCGTCCGGGCCGCCGACGCGGACGTCCTGCGCTGCTACTGCGAGGCCGTCAGCCGCTACGCCCAGGCGGCCCGACTCTACGCCCAGTCCGGGCCGATCGTGTCGCGCGACGGGAACCTCGTGAAGAACCCGCTCCACCAGGTCGCCCGCGACAACGCCGACGAGATCCGCCAGTTCGCCCGCGAGCTCGGCCTGTCGCCCTCGGCGCGGGTCGGCCTGCGGATCGGGCCCGAGCACGCCCTGGACGCGCTGACCGCCGACATCGGCCTCCCGCCACGACTTCGGGTGGTCGGCGATGTGGGCTGAGCCGTGGTCCCCGACGCCCTCACCGGCGGCCCCCACTTCGCCGCGTACTGCGAGCGCTACATCCGCCACACCAAGGGCCGCTGGGCGGGCCGGCCGCTCATCTACGAGGACTGGCAGCGCGAGTTCTGGTGGGAGGCCCTGGAGTTCGACCCCGCGACCGGCCTGCGGATCTACAACGAGGTCGGCCTCGGCATCCCGCGCAAGAACACCAAGTCCACGATGGCCAGCGCCGCAGGCCTCTACATGCTCGACGCGGACGGCGAGCCCGAGCCCGAGGTCTACGTCGCCGCAGCCGCCCGCAACCAGGCCGGCATCGTGCTCGGCCAGGCCCGGAGCATGGTCCAGCGCAGCCCGCTCCTGCTCGACCGGCTCGTCCCCCACCGGTACGCGATCGAGTGCCCCCGCAACGGCGGGGTCATGCGCTCCCTCTCGTCCGATGCCGCGCTCCAGCACGGTCTCAACCCGTCCGCCAACATCGTCGACGAGCTGCACGCCCACAAGTCCGCCGAGCTCTACACCGCGCTCACGACCGGAACCGGGGCCCGCGAGCAGCCCTTCACCCTCTGGATCACGACGGCCGGGGTGGCCGGCGAGGGCATCCTCGCCGAGCTGTTCGACTCGATGTTCACCGGATCCGGCGAGCTCGAGGATCGCGGATCGCTGCTCATCTACCGCGACCGGACGAACGGCACCCTCATCTACTGGTATGGCGCCCCGCGCGACGCGGACATCGAGGACCCCGCGGTCTGGTTCGCGGCGAACCCCGTCTCCTGGCTCCACGACGGCAAGTACCTGGGCGCCCAGTTCGCGCGCCTTCGGGCCCGCGGCGCGCTCCTGGAGTGGCGGCGCTACCACCTCAACCAGTTCGTCGGGTTCGAGGACACCTGGCTGCGCGACGGCGCCTGGCGGGCGACCGCGGGCGACCTCCCGCTCAACACCGCGCTGCCGGTCGGCGTGGGCATCGACCGGAGTCCGGACGGTGCGCTCGGCGCAATCGCGATCGCGCAGCGCCAGGGAGACCGGGTCGTGGTGAGGGCGCGGGTGTTCGCCCCGGAGTCGGCGACCGGGATGGCGAGCGCCGAGGCGATGCGCGTCCACCTGCGCGAGCTCCGGGGCACCTACCCTCTGGCGCAGTCCCGTGACGAGCGGACGAAGCGGGCGCTCGCGGGACCCGCCTTCGCCTTCGACCGCCTGGCCTTCGGCGAGTCGGCCGAGATCCTCGAGG
>JACQEF010000101.1 GCA_016200745.1 Chloroflexota bacterium
GCAGCTCCGCCAGCGGCAGGGTCGGGTGGGCGGCGCCCAGGCGGCCGGAAAACTCGAATTGGTGGCACATCTCGAGCTTGTCGACCAGGATGTCGACGGGGCGTCGTCGCGGCACGTCCACGAAGTACAGCTGCTTGTGGCCATAGAGCGCGTTGTACTGCCTGTCCGGCGTGTAGCCCTCGGCGACCAGCAGGTCCACCACGGCCTTGCGATCGCGACCCCGGGTCGCCAGGTCGAGGTCTCGCCCATCCCGGTCGATCCGGGCGGTCCAGGTGGGCGCCTGCGCGTGGAAGGCGAGCCCGCCCATCAGCCGGACCTGGAGTCCGCGATCGTCGGCGATCGAGATCAGCCGGAGCGCCTCCGCGAGCGGGTCGCCGAGAGTCAGCATGGGGGGCGAGGCTTCAGCCGAGGTCATCGTGGCTGCGGGCTCCGAGTTCGAGCTGGGACGGGCGAATTCGGCAGGCATCCGCCTCGTGTCGCGAGGGGGGCCAGTATAGCGGTGGGGTCTCCCGCGTTCGCGCGACGCCCGACTGGCGAGATGGCGCCCCGAGCCGGCGGGGCCGAGCACTGGTTCGCGGTCCAACCCGAATTGGTCCAGGCCGCGGACAGGAAGCCTTCTCCCGTCCGAAGACGCGAGAAGAGGCCCGCCGGCGAACCGGCGGGCCTCTTCGTTTGACGTTCCGACGTCAGCCGGGCTAGAGCCCTGAGGCGTCGATCCGCCAGATGCCGCGACCGTGGGTGGCGGCGTACAACATGCCATCGGGTCCTAGCTCGACGTCCATGGCCACCGTCGCCGGGAAGTTCCCGCCGAGTCGGGTCCAGGTGCCGCCGCCGTCGGCGCTGTAGACGACGCCGAGATCGGTGCCGACCACGATCCCACCGCCCGGGAGGACCTTGATGCTGTTGGCGGGAACGTCCGGGAACTTGCCGGCGGCCGTTGGATCGCCACCGATGTCGGTCCAGGTCGTTCCACCGTCGGTGGACTTGAAGATGTGCCCGACGCCCGCTCCGGGTCCCTCGGTGAAGCGGCGGTTGAAGCCGTTCATCGCGAGATACAGGTTGCCGTCGCCGTCGATCGCCACGCCGCCGACGTACCGGTTGGGCACGCCGGTGAGCGTCGATTGGGTCCAGGTCCAGGTGGTGCCGTCGTAGGTACCGACGGCCACACCGCGGGCGAAGCCTGAGTTGTTGCACGGGCCACACCAGGCGGCGATGGCCGTGTCTCCCGAATAGGCCATGGCGGTGGCGACACGGACGCCCGAACCGCCGAGGTTGTACACGTTCTGCCACTCGGAGCCGGACCGGATGGCGAAGCCCTTCGTCTGGAACCAGATGCTGTTGCCACCGGCCAGCCAGTTGTTGATGTTCTGGTCATCGGCCACGAACGGCGCGATGAACCGGGCGTTGATGTCCGGCGGCGCGACCTTGTAGGTCGTCGCGTCGTTGACGTCGAGGAATGCGTTCGGGTGCTGCGCGGGGTCGGGGTTCGCGCAGTCCTGGGTGACCGACAGGGACAGGACCACGTACTCCTGGAGGATGTTGCACCCGTCGTTCGGATCGACGAGGACGTCGCCGCCGTCGCCGCCGAAGTTCGAGCTCATCTTGGAGGCGCCATCGCGAAGGATGGAGCCACTGTTGTCCTGGAGGCCGCCGCTGATGAGCACGCCGGAGCCGTCGGTCGGCGTCCGCGGGTTCTCGGCGTTGGCATTTCCGATCCCAACGGCGTAGTACTGCAGCGCGTCGATCGTGCCGTCGTTCAGGCTTTCCCAGTCGGTTCCATTGCCGTTGCCGTTGACCGTGCCGTTCAGCGGCCGCCGGTAGACGCCACCGTCATTCCCGACATACACGTACGTCTGCCCGTTGTAGGTGCCAACGGCCGCCGAGTGCTGGTCGGGATGGGTCGTCTGCGGGCAGCGGTTCGGGGCCCCGTTTGGCGGGTACACGGAATCCGGCGCCCAGCACGAGAAGTAGAAGTTCCAGTACGGCCCGACGGTGTTCCAGCTGGACCCGCCGTTGGTCGTCTCGTAGACCTCCTCGAGCCCGGCGTAGACGTGGTTGGGGTTGCCCGGGTCGACGACGAGGAACTGGTTGTACCAGCTCTGGATGCCGGGGCCATAGCCCTTGCCGCCGATGCTCTGCTTGAGCGCGGAGCCGGAATTGGCGAGCTTGTGCGAGTCGGCGATCTTCGTCCACGGGCCGGCGATCGAGCCGCTGTTGGAGACGTAGATCCCGTCGAGGTAGCTGTTGACGGTCCCGACCGGCTTGTTGAGCAGCGACGGGGACTGGTTCATGACGTACAGCTGCGAGCCATCCGCCGCGTACGCGAACGAAACGTTGCCGATCTCCTTGGGGTTGATGGCACCCGTCGGGTTGATCTTCACCCAGCTGCTGCCGCCGTTCTTCGTCTCGTAGAAGCCGTTGTACGTGTCACCGCTCCGCCAGCCTGCGGCGGCGATCAGGTGATTCGCGTTCTTCGGATCGATCGCGATGTCGTTGACGATGTTCTTGTACGCGGCATTGGCCGTGGTGGCATTCAAGCCGCCCGGCAGGTATGTCGGGTTCGGAGCAAAGGACAGTTGCCACGGGTCGCTGAAGTTGCCCGTCCGGCTGTGCCAGTAGACACCGCGTAGCGTCGCGACCCAGACCTTGGCGTCCGTGAAGCGGACCGCGTTGATGGTCGTGCTCTCGAGCTCGTCCCCGCCCACCCGGTCGGCGAGCGTCAGGGTGCCGGACGTGGGATCGGCGAGCCGGTAGACGCCGTTGCCGACATAGCTCGTGCCGCCAGTGTTGGCTTCACCGGTCGCGTACCAGAGCGCGCCGTCCTTGTCGAGCCGCAGATCGCCGGACGAGAGGCTCGGCAGGGAATCGGCGATCGGCTCCCAATTGCCACCGCCCTGCGACGACCGCCAGACGCCGCCGTTCGCGCCGGCGACGTAGACATGACCGGTGTCATCCGCCGCGAGGCCCACGATGCGGCCCGTCACCAGGCCCGAGCCACCGCTCGAGTTCGAGTAGTAGTCGCGGTAGTTCGGGTCATCGGCGTCGTACGGGAGTTTCGTGACGTCGGTCCAGTCGGCGCCGGTCACACCGAGTCCGGTGAGCTGGTTGTATGCCGTCGTGTAGCCGCCTGCGGGCACGATGCCCGTCGGCGACGTGCGCGCCTCGGCGAACTGCTCGGCGGCGGTCTGTGCTTCGAGCGCCTCACCGCCTGCCCCGCCGTTCTCAACGCCCTGCGAGCTCTCCTGGAAGTCCTTGACGGCTTCAGCGGCCGCACCGGCGTCCTCGGCCGGAGCGTTGAGCTTCTCCTGCGCCGCAAACGGCAGGCCGTGCGGCCTGGCGGCGTTGAGATTGACCACGATGAGCGGGACGGCGATCAGGATGACCGCTACGGCCAGCACCAAGGCAGCCCGTCGTCTGTTGAGCGTGCGGTTCATGAGCTCCTCCAACTCGTGAAACGCGACCCCCCGGCCTGCCGCGAGTCCTCAGGAATCCGGAGTCTAGCGGAGCGACCCTCGAATATGACAAATGGCCCGGCCGGCGCATGACGAATGGCGGTGTCGGCACGCACCGCCCGGGATAAGCAAGGAGAGCCCCATCGCCCGGGGGCGGTTGGGCTCTCCAATGGCGTCGATCAGCCTCGACCGGCGCGGGCGTTGCGGAGGCATCTCAGGGGCATGCCAGCGAGCGAGCACGTCGGCTCGAGCGGCGCCTCACAACACCGCGCCGGCGTCCGTCACGTAGACTCGGACGCAACCCCCGACGCAGAGGACCTCAGCCGATCGTGCACGCTCGCCGGATCCGGCCGGACACCGGACCCATGGACCGCCGCCGCCTCGCCGCGGCCGGGCTGTCCGCCGTGCTGCCGGGCCTCGGCCAGGCGTTCAATCGCCGAATTCAGCTGGCGGCGCTGTTCGCCGTCCCCTCGCTCCTGCTCCTGATCGCCGCGATCGTGCTCGTCCAGCTCCAGTCGCCTGGGCGCCTCCTCGCCTGGATCGTGGCGCCCCAGGTGCTCGGCACGCTGCTGGCACTGAACCTCGTGGTGCTCGCCTGGCGGCTGGTCGCCGTCGGCCAGGCGTTCCTCGACACGAGCCGGAGCGGACCGACGGGGCGCCTGGGCGTCATCGGGATCGTGGTCATCGCGCTGCTCGTGGCGCTCCCCCACCTCGTCGCGTACCGCTACGGGACGATGCTCGGCGACACGTTCGCCCGCATCTTCCAGGGCGCCGCGTTGGCTGACGACCCGGGCGTGCCACCGCCGCCCGTGCCCGGCGACGGCGAGCGCATCAACGTGCTGCTCGTCGGCGTGGACAAGCTCCCGAACCGGTCGGCGACGCTGACCGACACGATGATGGTCGCCTCGCTCGACCCGATCGGGAAGACGGTGTCGCTCCTGTCCGTGCCGCGCGACCTGGTCGACACGCCGCTCGGCGACGGCAACGTCTTCGGCCCGAAGCTCAACTCGCTGCTTGCCTACGCCGACTCGCACAAGGACCAGTTCCCGAAGGGCGGCATTCGCACGCTCGAGGACGCCATCGGCGCGCTGCTCGGCATCCCGATCCACTACTACGCGAGGATCGACTTCGTGGGGTTCATCGACATGGTCGACGCCGTCGGCGGCGTCGACGTCACCGTGGCCAAGGGATTCGAGGACCCGGGCTACGACGGGTTCGGGTTCGGCAAGCGCGGCTGGTCCATCACGGCCGGTCCGCACCACCTCGACGGACCGAACGCGCTCGCCTACGCGCGGTCGCGCAAGGCGGCCGGCGAGAGCGACTTCACGCGGGCCGCGCGCCAGCAGCAGATCCTCGTCGCCCTGCGCGACAAGGTCACCAGCGGCGGGAACCTGCTGTTCCAGCTGCCCGGCCTGCTGGACGCGGTGGGCCGCACGATCCGATCCGACGTCCCAACCGACAAGCTGCCGGCGCTGGCGGCGATCATGGAGGAGATCTCGCACCGGAACGTGGTGAGCGCGGTCATCCGGTACCCGCTCGTGCACCCCAAGTCGACGCGCTACGGCGATTCGCAGGAGCCGGATCTGGTGGCCATCCGACGGGTCGCGGCGGATCTCTTCCCCGCCCCCGGCACGGCCCCGAAGGGCTGGACGCCGCCGAAGTAGCGCCTCTGCGTCAGGCGCCGGGTGACGTCCGCCAGCGGTCAGCCGGCGGCACCCAGGTCTCGAACCGATCGAGCAGGGTCGCCAGGTCGGCGTCAACCTGGACGAGGCGCCGATGCGCCGCCGAAACGAATCCCTCGGCGACGGCCTTGTCAAGCCAGGCCATCAACGGCGCCCAGTAGCCGTCCGGGCCGAGCAGCCCGATCGGCTTGGTGTGGAGATCGAGCTGCGCCCAGGAGGCGACCTCGGAGAGCTCCTCCAGGGTCCCCAGGCCCCCGGGCAGCGCGATGAACCCGCCGGCCAGCTCGGCCATCCTGGCCTTGCGCTCGTGGAGCGTCTCCACGACGTGCAGCCTGGTCAGCCCGGGGTGGGCCAGCTCCCGATCGACCAGGCGCCGCGAGATGACGCCGGTCACCTCGCCGCCCGCGGCCAGCGCCGCATCGGCCAGGGCGCCCATCAGCCCCACCCGTCCGCCGCCGTAGACGATCCCGATCCCGCGCTCGGCCAGTCCCGTGCCCACCGCGCCGGCGAGCGCACGATACGCATCTCCCCGCCCCGGGCTCGCGCCACAGAACACGCAGAGCCGCATCAGAAGCCGAGCGCCCGAAGCTTCGGCGCGAGCCGCCGTGCCGCCCGCGCGCGATGCGAGATCGCGTGCTTCTCGGCCGGCGTCCACAGCCCCAGCGTCCGCCCACCCGGCGGCTCGGAGGCGGGTTCGAAGATCGGGTCGTACCCGAACCCGCCCGTCCCACGTGGCTCGGTGGCGGAGCGCCTCGAGCAGGCGCGCGTTGTTCTCCGCGTCGGTGGCGTTCTCGCCGGCGTACCGGCGCGTCCGGACGCCCGGGCGCCCGCGGAGCGCATCCACCTCGATCCCGGAGTCGTCGGCAAGCGTCGGCAGGCCGGTCGCGCGTGCCCCGAAGCGGGCCTTGATCGCCGCGTTCGTCTCGAAGGTCTCACCGGTCTCGTCGGGGTCGCCGGGAACGCCCAGGTCGTCGAGCGAGACCAGGTCCGTGTGCCGCAGGTCCAGCAGCTCGCGCAGCTCGCGCAGCTTGTGCGTGGACCGGGTGGCAACCAGCAGCCGCCGGCGCGCCGCCGGGCGTCCCTCGCTCAACGGCGGACGGTGGCCAGCACGGCCGCCTGGGCCTCGAACAAGCGTGCCAGCCCGGTGTCGGCGAGGTCGAGCAGGCCGGTCGCCGCGGCCCGGTCGAACGGCTTGCCCTCGGCCGTCCCCTGCAGCTCGACGTAGGCGCCCGAATCGGTGCCGACCACGTTGAAGTCGACGTCCGCGTGCGAGTCCTCGGAGTAGTCGAGATCCAGGAACGGGAGGCCGTTGACGATCCCGACGGATACCGCCGCGACCTTGCCCACCAGGTGGCGCTCCATGCCGTAGGTGATGAGCGCCGCCGCCAGCGCCACGTAGCCGCCGGTGATGGAAGCCGTCCGCGTCCCGCCGTCCGCCTGGAGGACGTCGCAGTCGATCGTGATCGTCCGCTCGCCGAGACGGGACAGGTCCACGACGCCACGCAACGATCGCCCGATCAGTCGCTGGATCTCGTGCGTCCGGCCGCCGATCCGGCCCTTGACCGACTCGCGATCCGTGCGCTCGGACGTGGCCCGCGGGAGCATCGAGTACTCGGCCGTGACCCAGCCGGTCCCCTTGCCGCGCAGGTGGGGCGGCACGCGATCGACGATCGTCGCCGCGCACAGGACCTCGGTGTCACCGACCCTGATCCGGCACGAGCCCTCGGCCCATTTCTGGACGCCGAGGGTGAACGAGACCGGCCGCAGCTCGTTCGGCCTTCGGCCGTCGGCTCGGACGGTGGGCGGCCGGTTGCCGATCGTCATGTCTGTTTCTCCTCAGCCTTGGCGGCATCCCACAGCAGGTCGAGCGCCTCGAAGTCCAGGTCCCGCAGCGCGACGCCCCTGGCGGCCGCCTGACGTTCCACGCTCCCGAATCGGCGCCGGAACTTGGCGTTGGCCGCCCGGACGGCGGCCTCGGCCTCGATCCCCCGCCGGCGGGCCACGTTGACCAGCACGAACAGCAGGTCGCCGAACTCCTCGGCCCAGTCGACCTCGTCGGCGGCCGCGCGCAGCTCCTCGGTCTCCTCGATCACCTTGTCGAGGACGCCGTCGACCGACGGCCAGTCGTAGCCCAGGTTGGCGGCCCGCTCCTGCATCTCCTGGCTGGCGGCGAGCGCGGGCATGGAGGCGCTGATGCCGTCGAGCGCGCTCCGCGGCGGTGCGTCCGTTCCGGCTTCGTCGGCGGCGGCGGCCGCTTCCGCCCGCTCGTCGGCCTTGATCCGCTCCCACTGGCGGTTGACGTCGGAGGCGGTGCGGGCGACAGCCTCACCGAACACGTGCGGGTGGCGGCGGACGATCTTCGTGGCGATCGCGGCCTGGACGTCGGCCAGATCGAAGACCCCCGCCTCGGCGGCCAGCTGGGC
>JACQEF010000102.1 GCA_016200745.1 Chloroflexota bacterium
GCGCCAGCGGCGCTCGCCGGCGACGATCTGGTACGTGTTCGGTCCGAGCGGCCGGACGAGGATGGGTTGCAGGACGCCATGCTCGCGAATCGACGCGGACAGCTCGGCGAGCGCCTCCTGTTCGAAGACGAGGCGCGGCTGTTCGGGGTTCGGCTCGATGCGATCGACGTGGACGATGCGCACGCCGACGGAGTGGCTCGTCCCGCCGGGTGAGAGGAGGCTGACGATCGCGGGTGAGAGTTCGCTTTCTTCGGACAGGCGCCGCGCAGCGGCGGCGCGAAAATCAGTTCGGGCCAAGGTCGATCACCTCGCGTGCGAGTTCGCGATAGGTTCGAGCGGCTTCGCTGGTCCCGGCGTACGACGTGATCGGCCGGCCGACGAGCGGCGCCTCTCCGAGCTTCACCGTATTGCGGACGATGCTGTTGAAGACGTAGTGATCGCCGACGACCCGCAGTTCGTCGAGCATGTCTCGCGCAAGGTTCGTCCGGCTGTCGTAGAAGGTGGGCAGCAGGCCCAGGATGCGCAGGTCGCGATTGAGCTTGAGGCGGATCGCGTTGATCACCTTGACGAGGTTGTTGAGCCCCTTCATCGCGTAGTACTGCGTCTGGACCGGGATGATCACGCCGGCCGACGCGACGAGTCCGTTGACCGTGAGCAGCCCGAGGTTCGGCGGGCAGTCGATCAGGACGTAGTCGTACGCGTCGATCTGGCCCTCGAAGGCCTCTCGCAGGATCTGCTCGCGACCGAGCGCCGTGAACAGCTCGCCTTCCGTCGACGCCAGGTCGATGTGCGCCGGAGCGACGTCGATCCCGGCGATCTCGGTCGGCAGGATCACATCGGTCAGCGTGGATCGACCGTCGGCAAGCACGTCGGCCATCGATCGCTCGACGGTGTTGAGGTTGATGCCGAGGCCGGCAGTCAGGTTCGCCTGTGGGTCCATGTCGACGCACAGCACGCGATAGCCGTGTTCCGCCAGCGCTCCGGCGAGGTTGATCGCCGTCGTCGTCTTCCCAACGCCGCCCTTCTGATTGGCGATCGCGATCACGTTCGGCACCGGGGCATCACCTCGAGAAGTTGCGCACGGGCGGATGGTGTCTGACTGACGGGGGCGCGTGGCGACATTCTACCCCGTCCGACCACGCTCCGGGCACCCCGGTTATCGCAAGGACACCTGGAGGGTCCCGCCGCGGTGTCGACCAACGATGAACGACTGCGTCAGCTGGATCGGATGCGCGCCGAGGCGCTCCTCGGCGGGGGAGCGGTCCGGATCGAGCGACAGCACGCCTGGGGCAAGCTGACTGCGCGCGAGCGTCTCGATCTCCTGCTCGATCCCGGATCGTTTGTCGAGCTGGACACGTTCGTCACCCACCGGACAACCGGGTTCGGCCTCGACGAGAACCATATCCTCGGCGACGGCGTGGTCACCGGCCACGGCACCATCGACGGACGGCTCGTGTTCGTCTTCAGTCAGGACTTCACGGTCTTCGGAGGGTCGCTGTCGGAGGCGTACGCCGAGAAGATCTGCAAGGTCATGGATCTCGCGCTGAAGGTGGGCGCGCCGATCATCGGCCTGAACGATTCGGGCGGCGCACGGATTCAGGAAGGCGTGGCCTCGCTTGGTGGCTACGCCGAGATCTTCCTGCGGAACGTGCTCGCATCCGGAGTCGTGCCGCAGATCTCGGTGGTGATGGGCCCGTGCGCCGGTGGCGCCGTCTACTCGCCGGCCATCACCGACTTCACGGTGATGGTCGAGGGCTCGAGCTACATGTTCGTCACGGGACCGAACGTGGTCAGGACCGTGACCCACGAGGAGGTCGACTCGGAATACCTGGGTGGCGCCACCACGCACACGACCAAGAGCGGTGTCGCGCACCTGTCCGCAGGTGACGAGGCCGCCGCCCTGGATGCGGTTCGCGCGATCCTCGCCCACCTCCCGCAGAACAACCTCGCGGAACCACGCCGCGTGCCGGTCTCCGATCCGGTCGACCGGATGGACCCGCAGCTCGACACGATCGTGCCGGACGATCCGCGGCTCCCGTACGACATGCGCGACGTCATCGATCGCGTCGTGGACGACGGTGCGTTTCTCGAGATCCAGCCGGGGTGGGCGCCGAACATCCTCATCGGTTTCGCACGACTCGGGGGCCGGAGCGTCGGGATCGTCGCCCAGCAGCCGGCGGTGCTGGCCGGCGCGCTCGACATCGACGCCTCGGTGAAGGCGGCCCGCTTCGTCCGGACCTGCGACTGCTTCAACGTGCCGCTGGTGACGTTCGTCGACGTGCCCGGATTCATGCCCGGGGTCGCCCAGGAACACGGCGGGATCATCAAGCACGGGGCGAAGCTGCTGTTCGCATATTGCGAGGCA
Organism: Chloroflexota bacterium; assembly: GCA_016200745.1. Classification (GTDB taxonomy): domain Bacteria; phylum Chloroflexota; class Limnocylindria; order Limnocylindrales; family CSP1-4; genus SPCO01. The sequence goes on from JACQEF010000102.1 coordinate 2,366, forward strand.
ACCGTTCCCAAGTTGACCGTCATCACCCGCAAGGCCTATGGCGGTGCCTACGACGTCATGAGCAGCAAGCACATCCGGGGCGACATGAACCTCGCCTGGCCCACGGCCGAGATCGCGGTGATGGGCGCGGCCGGTGCTGTCAACATCATCTTCAAGGACGCGATCGCCGCCGCAGACGACCCGGTGGCGGAGCAGGCACGCCTCGTTGCCGCCTACGAATCCGAGTTCGCGAACCCGTACGTCGCCGCCGCGCGCGGGTACGTCGACGACGTCATCAAGCCGTCGGAGACGCGGCCACGCCTGATTCGTTCGCTCGAGATGCTGGCCGACAAGCGGGACACGAACCCCAGGAAGAAGCATGGCAACATCCCGCTCTAGGCGCGGCGGGGCCGCGTCTTTGCGCAAAGACGTCGGGGAGGGTGGTCCGTCCAGGGTGGCGGCTCGCCGGGCGGCGCCACCGTTCCGGCGGGTCCTGATCGCCAACCGGGGCGAAATCGCGCTGCGGATCATCCGGGCCTGTCGGGAGCTCGGCATGGAGGCGGTCGCGGTCTACAGCGACGCCGACGCGTCGGCGATGCACGTCCGGCTGGCCGACCGGGCGGTGCACATCGGGCCCTCGCCGGCGATCGACAGCTACCTGTCGATCGATCGGGTCGTCAAGGCGGCGTTGTCGACCGGCTGCGACGCGATCCATCCGGGCTACGGGTTCCTGGCAGAGCGATCCGCGTTCGCCCGCGCCGTCGAGGCCGCCGGGCTCGTGTTCGTCGGGCCGCCATCTGGGTCGATCCAGGCGCTCGGCGACAAGCTGCAGGCCCGCGGGTTCGCCCGCCGGGCCGGCGTCCCGGTCGTGCCGGGGACGCTCGAGCCCGCCAGGGTGGACCGCCCGGACGAGGTCGCCTCGATCGTCGCGCAGGCCAACGAGATCGGCTACCCGCTGCTGGTCAAGGCCGCGGCCGGAGGCGGCGGCCGGGGCATGCGCCGCGTGGCGGCGCCCGCCGACCTGCCGGCCGCGCTGGCGGCCGGATCCCGCGAGGCGGCCGACGCCTTCGGGGACGGTGCCGTCTACCTGGAGCGGGAGATCATCCCGGCACGGCATATCGAGGTCCAGCTGCTCGGCGCTACGGGTGGTCGCGTGATCGCCATCGGGGAGCGGGATTGCTCGATCCAGCGCCGGCACCAGAAGCTCGTCGAGGAGGCGCCGGCGCCCGGTCTCGCGCCCGACGAACGACGGCAGCTCCACGTCCTCGCCGTGCGGGTCGCCTCGGCGGCAGGCCTGGTCAACGCGGCGACCGCCGAGTTCCTGCGAGCCCCCGACGGATCGTTCTACTTCCTGGAGGTCAACACCCGGCTCCAGGTCGAGCACGGCGTTACCGAGCTCGTCAGCGGCCTCGACATCGTCCGAGAGCAGTTCTGGCTGGCCGCGGGACGTGCCCTGTCCGCCGAGGCGATCGCCGCATCCGAGCGAGCCGTCGAGCCGGCCGGCCACGCCATCGAGGTCCGAATCGCGGCGGAGGACCCGTCGCGTGCCTTCACGCCCACGCCGGGCATCGTCCGCCGCTGGGCGATGCCTTCAGGCCCGGGCGTCCGGGTGGACACGGCGACCGCCCAGGGCGACCGGGTCCCGCCCGACTACGACAACCTGGTCGCCAAGATCATGGTTCACGCCGGCGACCGGCCGGCGGCAATCGGACGCCTCCGGCGTGCGCTGGACGAGACGGAGATCGCCGGGATCCAGACGACCCTGCCGTTCCACCGGTTCGTGGCGCGGCACCCCGCGTTCCTCGAGGGAGAGCTGTCGACCGGTTGGGTGGGGGACTGGTGGGACGGCCCGGCCGAGCTTGCCCGGGCGACGGGTCCGGCGCTGCTGGCGGCAGGACTCGACGCGCTCGGCCACGGGCTGGCGACCTCCCCGGTGGCAGCGGCCTCGATGCCGCCCGCCGAGGGCGGCTGGCCCGGCGCCGGCCGGGCCAGCGGCACCGATCGATGGCGGCCATGACCGCCCGGCAGGCGCCAGGAGTGGACCGGACTCCCCGGCGGGATCCCGGGCCGACAGCCGCAGAGGAGGCCAGGATCGTCGACCCGCGGGCCGTGCGCGTCGGTGTGGCGGCCCCGTCGGGTCGCGCCGGGGGCGAGGCGATCGTGATCGAGCCGCCGGAGGTCCCGCTGGCGCCCGCCCCGCACGTCGTGGGCACCGGCATCCTCGGAGGGATCAGTGCCGAGTCGATCGCGCTGGCCGAGGCACCGGACGACGACGACGGGATCGCCATCGTCGACGGGACTGCCGTCCGCGCCCGGCTCGAGCGACTCGACGACGTCCACGGCGTCCTGACCGTGCTGGGCGACGCAGGGCCCGTGCGAACGCCCGTCCTCTTGTTGCCGCTCGAGCGCCATGCCGGCCCGTCGTCCGGCGTCGTCCGGCGCGAGGTGGTGGTCGACGGCTGGCAGGTCGAGGTCGAGATCGAGTCCGAGCGGCGCGCGTCCCTCCGCGAGCGGGCGCGCCGTGGCCGCGAGGAGACCGCGCATGGCGGACCGACCCACGTTCGGGCGATCATTCCCGGACGGATCGTGTCCGTTTCGGTCGTCCCGGGCGATCCCGTGGAGGCCGGACAGCAGCTCCTGGTCGTGGAAGCGATGAAGATGCAGAACGAGCTTCGGGCTCCGCGCGACGGGGTCGTCTCGAGCGTGTCAGTGGGCGTCGGCGGCACGATCGAGGTCGGCGACCTCCTGCTGGTGCTGGAGTGAGCGACACCACGGGCAACGCGCGCCCGGCCCGCCCGGCCGGCGAGGCGCCCGACCCGGGCCGGGAGCGCTGGCGCGAGTTCGTCCGCGCGAAGGCGTTGCGTGGGGCCGCCGAGCGGCGGGCGACGTTCGAGACCTCGTCGGGCATCCCGATCCAGGACCTCTACACGGCCGCCGACGTGGCCGGGCTCGACGAGGACCGCGATCTCGGCCGTCCCGGGGAGTACCCCTTCACCCGCGGCGTCCAGCCGACGATGTACCGGAGCCGGTTCTGGACGATGCGCCAGTACGCCGGCTTTGCCACGGCAGAGGAGACCAACCACCGGTTCCGCTACCTCCTCGAGCAGGGCCAGACGGGACTGTCGGTTGCCTTCGACCTTCCGACCCAGATGGGCTACGACTCGGACGCCCGCGAGGCGGAGGGGGAGGTCGGTCGCGTCGGCGTGCCGATCGCCAGCCTGGCCGACATGGCCGTGCTCCTCGACGGGCTGCCGCTCGACCGCGTGAGCACGTCGATGACGATCAATGCGACCGCCCCGGTGCTGCTCGCGCTCTACGTGGCGGCGGCCGAGGCGCAGGGCGTGCCCCGCGACCAGATCTCGGGAACGACGCAGAACGACATCCTCAAGGAGTACATCGCGCGTGGCACGTACATCTTCCCGCCTCGACCGTCCCTGCGGCTGGTGACCGACGTCTTCGAGTTCTGCGCGGCCGAGCTGCGTCGGCAGTTCGAACGCCATCGAGAGGCCCGTCGAGCCGTGCGCGAGCAGGTAC
>JACQEF010000109.1 GCA_016200745.1 Chloroflexota bacterium
CCTTCGGGAACTGGTCGCGCAGGTCGTCCGGCATCCGCTGGCGGGTGGCCTTGTAGTCGGCGTACTGGTCGTGGCGGAAGGTCGGCCCGGGGAGGTCGAACGAGACGGCCAGATAGTCCGGCTGCAGGTCCGCGATGCCGCGCAACACGATGCTCGCGAAGCCGAAGACGCCGTTCACCAGCTCGCCTTTCGACGTGGTGAGCGGGGGCAGCGCGAAGTACCCGCGATACACGAGGCCGTAGCCGTCGAGCAGCATCAGGCGTTCGGTGGGCACGCTTGCCAGTGTAGCGGCGGACCGGATCGGTGCGACTGTTCCGGCCCCCGATGGGGCCGCGAGGACGGCGTCAGATGCGGCGGGCAGCCCAGCGAAGGACGAACAGCCCGATCCCGGCGGCCAGGAACAGGCCCGCCAGGAGCACGGTCGCGACATGATCGAAGGAAGCCGGCTGCGCGATCGACGTACCCGCGGTCCGATCGGCGCCCTGTCGCTCGCCCGAATCCGACGACGCCGGTGCCATTGCGGCCGCGCCCTGGGAGGCGGCGGGCGCGCCGAGGTAGGTATCGAACGACTCGCCCGACGGTTCGGGGGCACCGCTCGGCGCAAGCGGAGCAGGCGCGTCGGTCGTCGCAGGTGACGGCGCGGTCAGGGCGGCCGCGGCGGGTCCCGGGGCGGATGGCGCCGCCGAGGCCCCTGGAGCCTCCTTGGATCCACCGGACGACTCCGAGTTGGCGCCCGCCCCGGCATCACCGGCCGGCTGCGCCAGCGTGGGCAGCGATGCGGTCGACGTCGACCCGGGCAGGGCACCGGGAACGGTCGTGACCAGCAGCCCGGCCAGCCCGATCGTCGTCAGGCCGATGGCGAGCGGCCGGCTGAACGCGTCACGGGTCGACCCGAAGACCGCGACGACCCGGCGCCAGCCGGATGGTCGAAGGCGCGCCGCATCCTGGACGGAGATCGTGAAGTCGCGAGTCCGGCGAGGGGCCGGCAGCGCGCGGGTGGCCTCCACGAGGGTCACGAGGTCTCGGTGGAGCGCGGCGCACTCGCTGCACGATGCGACGAGGACCTCGGCACGACCTCGCTCGGACTCGGCCGACGATCGGTCGAGGAGGCCGGCGACCAGCATCGGGTCATGGGCACGGTGGTCGGCGTCGGGAACCTGCATCTCGCCGGTCAGACGGGTCGCCGCATCATGCGGTTCCGCCCCAAACCCGGGCATCGACGGATCAGCCACGGAACAGGTCCATGCGGCCCTCGAGCAGGCCGCGCAGGGCGAGCCGGCCGCGGTGGATTCGTGACTTGACCGTGCCGAGCGAGACGCCGGTCATGTCGGCGATCTCGGCGTAGTCGAAGCCCTCGACGTCGTACAGGACGATGGCGGCCCGCTGGTCGTCGGTGATGGCCGCGAGCGCCCCCGACAGCGCCCGGGTCCGTTCGGCCAGGACGGCGATCCGCTCGGGATCGCTCTCGATCCCGGCCGGTGGCTGCCAGCTCTCGTCCTCGAGCTCCGGATACGGCTGGACCGGCCGGCGCTTCCGCGCGCGCTGCGTGTCCATCGCGGCGTTGACGCAGATCCGGTTCAGCCACGACTTGACGCTCCCGCCGCGAAACGAGTCGAGGTGTCGGAAGGCCGAGAAGAAGGCCTCCTGGACCGCGTCGGACGCCTGATCGCGGTCAGGCACCATCCGCACGACCACCGCGAACAGCTGGTCCTGGTAGAGCGAGACGAGATCGTTGAAGGCCCCGAGATCGCCCTCCCGGGCGCGCTCGAGCAGGATGAGGTCGCGGCGCTGGACGGGGTCATCGGTGACCGTCGTCGAGCGAAGGTCCTCCACGGTCGGGGGATCCCTCCGGACGGCGATTCTGAGGCTGGGCGAGTCTAGCATCGGATCCGGGCGGGGACGCCCCTGATCCTGCGCGGGTTCCGACCGTAGACTGTGAACGGCCCGGGGTGGTGGAATGGCAGACACGTCCGACTCAAAATCGGATGGCCGTGAGGTCGTGCGGGTTCGACTCCCGCCCCCGGGACCAGCCGTCGCACAACGGGCCGTCGGCCAGCCCGACACGTGCAACGCCGACAATCCGGCTGCCGACCAGGATCGGGACGCGGCCGTCCCGGAGCCTCGCCGACAGCGTCGAGCCGCCGCCGGCCATCAGTTGGCGCCCAACTCGTTCACTCAAAAGGGTCTCAATCATGGCGCAATCACGTGCCGCGCCAAGGACCGCGATCGTGGCCCTGGTCGCTGCCGCCCTCGCGCTGGCGTCCGCCTCCGGACCCGACAACGTCGCGGCGGCCCCGTCCGGCCCGATGGCCATCGAATTCTGGTCCCCCAGCACTGAGGCCTACCTCACGCGCCCGTTCGACATCCAGGTAGCGATCGTCGATTCGCTCCAGTACCCGCAGTCGGTCGTGACCTCGGGCACGAGCGCGACCATCACCCTGGCGATCGATACCAGGACGGATCCACTCGGCACGCTGGCCTGTGCGAGCGGCCTCTCCGTCCCGACCGCCGCGACCGGGACGTTCGCGGGGATCGCGACGTTCACGGGATGCACGTTCGACCGGGTGGGAACGTACGGCCTCGTCGCCAGCGCCACGAACGTCGTGTCGACGACCATGCCCACCCCGGTCCTCGCCGATGCGCGGGCACCCTTCATCCACGTCGGTACGGCCATCGAGGCCCCGCTGAATGGGCGCCGCGGGACGGCCGGGCCGTGGTCCTCGTCCGCACCCGCGACGGCCGGCGCAAGGCGGCCGCGGTGGCGGTGCTCCGCGGGCGCGGCGGTCATTTCGTCAACGACTTCGAGCGGTTCGCCACCGAGGAGATCGATCCGTGGCGGGGTCCGGAGCCGGAGGTCGCGGATCTTCTGCGGCGCTGAACGGTTCGGCGCCACGGTGGCATGATCAGCGGGCCCCACGATCATCGAAGGAGTCCCGCATGTTCCGCCGCTTCCTTGGACCAGCGCCGTCCATTCCCTCACCGGTCACGAGGGCTGACGCGGGCGGGGTCGCCGGCGAGACCGCCACCGTCCGTCGCATCGTCGCGAGGCTGGAGGCGATGCCGCCCGAGCGGGCCCGGTTCATCGCGTCGGCGGCGTACACGCTCGCGCGGGCGGCGAACGCCGACCTGGACATCAGCGACGACGAGACCGCCGCGATCGAGCGCGAGCTCCAGGCCCATGACGGCCTGGACGAGCCGACCGCCGTGCTGGTGACCCAGATGGCCAAGCTCCAGGCCAAGACGATCGGTGGCGCCGAGGACTACAGCGTCACGCGCGAGTTCAAGGCCCTGGCCAGCATGGAGCAGCGGATCGACGTCCTGCGCGCCTGCTTCGCGATCGGCGCGACGAACGGCACGATCTCCGCCGAAGAGAACGCGATGGTCAACCAGATCGCCCGCGAGCTGGACGTCGAGGACGCCACGGTCAACGCAATCCGTGCCGACTATCACGAGCAGCTCTCGGCGGTCCAGCGGATCCGGCGCGTCACCGACGGCGGCTGACCAGCCGACGCCGAGCCGCCTTCAGCCGAGCTGCAACTCGACCAGGCCGTCCCCGAACCGGCGCCGCACCTCGGCGAGCAGCTCGGCGTCGTAGGCGACACCGCGACGCAGCTCCATCGGGAGCGTGGCGCCCCCAGCCGCCGCCGGCAGATGGATGACCACCCGCGTTTCCCCGGGCCGCTCCCGCAGGACCGCCTTGAACGATTCCATCGCCCCCACGACGCGATCGGTCGGCGCGGTGCCGGCAAACCGCACGTGGAGCACGGTGTGCGGGCCGGCGTCGGTCGGGGCTCCGGCGGTGGCGTCCGCGACGATCCGCGCGCGCGCCTCGTCCGGGACCGGTGGCGACTCGTCGTGCTCGTCGATCGCCTGCGGGCCGCCCGGCGGATCCAGGTGGGCGGAAACCGGCTCGGCGGGAGCGATCTGCGGCAGGGCGACCACCGGCATGCTCGACGCGCGTTTCGGGGAGACGTAGGGCACGACCGGCGCGCTTGATCCGATCGGTCCAGGAGCACCGGCTGCGGACGGCGCCGGGGCGATCGCGCCGGCGGGATCGAGCGCCGACACCGACGTGCCGGAACGAGGCTGGCCGGGTGGGCCGCCATACCGCTGCCCGCCGGAGAACCCCGCACCGTTGCCGTTGCCCGGCGGCTGACGGCGACCCGATCCCCGGTCGTTGGTCGCGACCTGCCGGGCAAACGCCTCCGGACCGGCAGACGACGCCTGCTCCCATTCGACCACGAGGTCAGCCAGCAGCGAGATGTCCTCGCCCTTGTGATCGACCCGTCCGGCGACCAGCAGGATCTCCCCTTCGCGCCAGACCGAGCCGCTCTGCTCGTACAACCGCGGGAAGACCACGACTTCGGCCGTGCCCTGGAGGTCCTCCATGGTCACGATCGCCATGGTGGCCTTCGCCTTGGTGATCACGGTCCGGACGCCGGTGACGATGCCGCCCACCACCACCCGCTGGCCGTCGAGCGACTCGTCCCGGAGGTCGCTCGAATACGCGGTCACGAACTGGCCGACCCGCTCGGCGACCTCCCCCATCGGATGCTCGGAGAGGTAGAGCCCCAGCAACTCCTTCTCCCAGCGAAGGCGCTCCCGAACGGGCACCTCGGTGGCCGCCGGCAGCGGCCGCTCGAACGCGGCGGCGTCTGCCGCGCCCATGTCGAACAGCGAGGTCTGACCGGAGATCCGGTCGTGCTGCGTAGCCTGTGCGGCCGCGACCGCGTCCTCGAGCCCCAGGAGGATCTGCGCCGGATGCCCGAAGGCGTTCATCGCCCCGACCTTGGCCAACGCCTCGAGCACCTTGCGGTTCGCGAGCCGAAGGTCGATCCGGGTGCAGAAGTCGGTGAGCGACCGGAACGGGCCGCCCTCGTCGCGCGCGGCGATGATCGATTCGATCGCGCCTTCCCCGACATTCTTGACGGCCAGCAACCCGAACCGGATCGAGTCGCCCTCGACCGTGAACTC
>JACQEF010000108.1 GCA_016200745.1 Chloroflexota bacterium
AGCCACGACACCGAGCGCCTCCTGTGGACGCTCACGCCCGGTCCGGACACGACCGCGAACAAGGAAGGCAACGCCGCGAATGTGGCGGCGGGCAAGGCCCGCGTCCGGGTCGCCTCGCTCATCCAGTTCACGCTGCCCGGCGCGCCCACCGTCTACTACGGCGACGAGGTGGGCGTCACCGGCGACGACGACCCGGACGATCGGCGCACCTACCCCTGGAGCGATCTCGGGGGGACGCCGGACACCGTCATGTTCGCCCACTACCAGTCGCTTGCCGCACTGCGCCGGTCGATCCCGTCGCTGACCACCGGCGACTTCCAGGTCCTGCTGGCGGATGACGTTGGCAATACCGCGGCCTACGGACGGCGGACCTCCACTGATGCGTCGATCGTGGCCGTCAACCGCGGTGACACGCCGCGCACCGTCCACATCCCACTGGCGGGCTACCTGCGCGACGGCATCACCTTCAGCCAGCGCTACCCGTCCGGTGGCGGCTCGTACGTCTCCTCTGCCGGCGAGCTGGTGGTCAGCGTGCCGGCCCTCGGCGGCGTGCTCCTGTCGACCGGGCCCGGCCAGGATCTCGTCGGCCCATCCGCCCCGACCGGCCTCGTCGCCACGGCCGGGAATGGCCAGGTCGACCTGACCTGGACCGGCGTCGCCGGTGCGACGTCCTACGCGGTCGATCGCAGCCCCGTCTCCGGCGGAGGCTTCGAACGACTCGGGACGACTGGCGCCAGCACCTATACCGACACGACCGTGCGCAACGGCACGCGCTACTTCTACGTCGTCCACGCAGTCGATGCCGCCGGCAACGAGGGCCCCGCGTCGAACGAGGCGGGGGCGACACCGTCGTTCCCGATCGGCTACGCCGTGCTCCAGTGGCCCAAGGAGATCACGATCACCCGGGGCGACACGACACCCACGATCTACGGCCAGGTCTACGTCGCCGGGCTGACCGATTCGGCCGCGCCCGCCTCGGCGATCCTCGCCCAGGTCGGGTTCGGTGCGCCGGGCTCGGATCCGGGCGCCTGGACGAGCTGGAGGCCGATGTCGGTCAACGCCGGCTGCTCGTGCGGCAACAATTACGAGTACAAGGGGACGCTCAGGCCATCGAACGCGGGCGTCTTCGACCTGCTAGTTCGCTTCTCGACCGACAACGGCCTCACCTGGGCGTATGGCGACCAGGATGGCTTCTACCCGGGTGAGTCCGGCACGGACATGCCCGGCCTGCTGACCGTCAACGCCAGCGACGACACCACGCCACCGGCGGCGCCGACCGACCTTGCCGTGACCGACTGGGGCGCCGCGTTCATCGCGCTCGCCTGGTCGGCACCGGCCGATCCGGACGTCGCCGAGTACGGCGTCTATCGCGACGGCGGCAGCGGTTTCGTGGAAATCGCCCAGATCCCTGCCGTCCCCGACCCGACGTACAGCGACGGTTCCGTCGACAGCGGCACCACATACACCTATCGGGTAACGGCGATCGATGGCTCACTCAACGAGTCGGGGCCGTCGAACGAGGTGACGCAGGCGGCGGGGCCCAAGCTGGTCGCGGTGACCTTCCGCGTCCACGTCCCGGATTCGACGCCGGCCGGGGCCACGGTCTACATCCCGGGCAACATCGACCTGCTCGGGCCCTGGAACCCGGGCAAGCAGACGATGGTTGACCAGGGCGGCGGGATCTGGGAGGTGACGCTCCAGATCCTCGACGGCACCGCACTCGAGTACAAGTACACGCGGGGCACCTGGGACATGGTGGAGTGGTGGGGCTCGATCGTGAGCACCGCCAATCGCCACGCGACGATCTCGTATGGCACCGATGGCACCCAGCTGGTCGACGACACGGCGACCGACTGGGGCTCCGGCTCCGATGACCACAAGGCCGTCCAGTTCTGGCGCGACCCGCTCGTGATCTCGGCGACCGGGGACGCCAGTGGCGCCGTGGTGACCTTCGAGCGGAACATCCAGCCCGAATCCGGCGATTACTCGACATCGATCGTCGTCAAGCTCGGCGCGACAACGATCGGCGGGTCGACGGCCGAGACCGCCGACGGCGTTCTCACCTGGACGCCCGGCGCGACCCTCGCCGCCGGGACCTACGACGTGACCGTGTACCACGTCAGGAACCAGCTCGTCGACGACGCCACGCTGATGCAGGCTCCGTACACGTTCAGCTTCACGGTGAGCTGACCGGGGCTCCTGGACGGCGGGCGGGCAGGCTGCCTACTCGTCGTCCAGGGGCAGCGGCAGGCGGCTGATCAGGGCGAGCACGGGCGCCGTCGCGACCCGGGATTCCACGGAACCGTCGGCGGTTGGCGCGGAGGCCGCAGTCCGGCCGACCGGCGTACCGGCCGCCACATAGCGCCACAGCCGGCTGCGCACACCGGGCAGGTACGGCGCAACGCTTCCCGCCGCCGCACGAGGGGCTGCGACAGCAGCGAGCGGCCGTCCAGGTGGAGCAGGTCGAAGCACAGGAAGGCCGACGGCGCGCCGGACGCCCCCGACAGGCGGCGCGCCAGTTCCCGGGCATCGGCGCGCCCGGTGCCGTCGACCACGACCAGCTCGCCGTCAAGGATGGCCGAGCGCGCCGCGACCCTGACCGCCAGCCCGGACAGCTCCGGCAGGACGCCGGACAGGTCGCGCCCCGCCGCGTCGACGACGCGGACCTCGCCCGAGCCTGCGAGGTCGGTCGGGCCGATCATCACCAGCGCCCGTTCGCCACCCCACCACGGTTCGAAGAGGTGCTGGTCCGAGTCGAACGGCGCAGAGAGCGGGCGCGGGAGCATCGGCCGCAGCTCCGGCAGATCGGGGAGCGTGTCGGCCTCGAGGCGCAGCGAGAGCTGATCGGCCATCGTCGGGCGATGGTAGCCCGCTACACTCAGGGCGTCCCACGGATCGGAGGACCCGATGTCGCGTGCCCCACGCCCCGACGACCTCTACCGCCTGCGCGTCGCGACCGAGCCACGGCTGTCGCCGGACGGCGCGTTCGCGGTCGTGACGCTCAAGACGGTCGCCCCCGGGCTCGATGGCTATCGCCAGGCCATCTGGCTGGTGCCGGTCCACGGCTCGCGCGAGCCGCGCCGGTTGACGCTCGGCGTGGGTCAGGACCACGCCGCGCGCTTCTCGCCGGACGGCCGCACCCTCGCGTTCCTGTCGGATCGCGGACCGCTCCTCGAGCGCGACGCCCAAGAGGTCCGCGACCGGCAAGACGGCCGGGTCCGGGTGCCGGCGGCGAGCGGGATCCCGAAAGACCCCGCGGACGCCTCCCAGGTCTACCTGCTGCCGCTGGATGGCGGAGAGGCACGCCGCCTGACCGACCTGCCGCGCGGCGTGGACGCCTTCGAGTGGTCCCCGGACGGGTCGCGGCTCGTGGTCGTGAGCGCATCCCTCGTCCCGACCCGCGAGGCGGACGCCCGGCGGCGCGGCACGGACGCCGATCGGGCCGCGAGCCTGCCGCCCGAATCCGATTACCGGTTCATCGACCGGCTGGACTACATGCTCACCGGCAAGGGCTTCACCTATGACCGAGTGCCGCACCTCTGGCTGGTCGATGCGGAGACCGGGGTCGCGAGCCGGCTGACGGACGGCCCCGTGGCCGATCGCGAGCCGGCCTGGTCGCCCGATGGCCGGCGGGTGCTGTTCGCGATGCACACGGAGGATAATACCGATCTCTACACGGTCACGGTGCCGGGGTGGCAGTTGTAGCGGATCACCGACCATCCCGAGGCCGACACTGAGCCATCTTGGTCGCCCGACGGCAAGCAGATCGCCTTCACCTCGGACCGCACCGGGCTGCCGCAGGTGTATCTGATGAACGCCGACGGCTCGGACGTGCGCCGGCTGACCTGGGACCCGGATGCGTACGAGGGTTCGCCGGTCTGGTCGCCCGACGGCAAGCGCATCGCCTTTGTGCGCCGCGGTTTTGATCTCTTCGACGTCTACGTGGTCGAGGTGGAAGGCGGCACGCCGGTCCGCATGACCTCTGGGGGCAGCAGCGAGAATCCCTGCTGGTCGCCCGACGGGTTGCAGTTGGCCTTCAGTTCCAACCGGACCGGCAGCTACGAGATCTATGCCATGGGCTGGGACGGCAGCAATCTGCGCCGCCTGACCTATGGGGGCGAGAACATCCTGCCGGCCTGGTCTCCCTTGTCGGTCGGAGGCCGTTGAGGCTCAAGTCTTTGCCCAAGGAGGTAATGTCGCTTATGAGAGCGCAGCATCTTTCCACGCACCTGGATCTCTTCCCCACTTCAAAGAAAGGAAGCACTATGCGCAAATCCTCGAGATTCACCAAGCTGCTCCTGGCCGGCA
>JACQEF010000120.1 GCA_016200745.1 Chloroflexota bacterium
CGCCGAGGATGGCGCCGCCGAGATCGGCGCGCCCGCCCCGCAGTCCACCGTCCCGAAGGACGCGTCCGAGTACGCCGCCGACATCCAGGCGTTCGTCGACCAGAAGTACAACATCATCGTGACCGTCGGCTTCAACCTGACGGCCGACACGGTCACGGCCGCCAAGGCCAATCCGGACATCCACTTCGTGGGCGTGGACCAGTCCCCGGTCTGCGTCGACGAGCAGGGCAACGCGGATCCGACGTTCGCCTGCAAGGGTGACGCGAAGACCGTCCTCCCGAACTACACCTCGCTGTACTTCGCCGAGGACCAGGCCGGCTACCTGGCCGGCATCGTCGCGGCCTACGCCTCGAAGGCCGGCTCCATCGGGGCCATCGGTGGCACCACGCTGTGCGCGCCGTGCGTTCGCTACATCCAGGGCTATGAGCTCGGCGCCAAGTCCGTCAAGCCGGACATCAAGGTGGCGTCCGCGTACGTGACGAACGACTTCTCCGCGGCCGCGTTCAACGACCCGGCCGGCGGCAAGGCGTTCGCCCAGACCTTCCTCAAGGCCCACAAGTCCGACGTCCTGTTCGCGGTCGCCGGCAAGACCGGCAACGGTGTTCTCGAGGCCGCCTGTGCCGCCAAGATCTACGGCGTCGGCGTCGACGTCGACCAATGGGTCTCGCTCGGCGCTCCGGCCAACGCGTGCCTGATCACCAGCGCCGAGAAGCACGTCGAGTCTGCGGTCAAGCAGGCCATCACCGGGATCGCGGCCAACACCCTGGCCGCCGGTGACGTCCTGTTCAACGCCCAGAACGACGGGATCGGCGCGTCGCCGTTCCACGACGCCGCCAGCCTGTTCGGTCCCGAGGTCCAGACGGCCCTCGACACCGCCCTCGCCGGCATGAAGGACGGTTCGCTCAAGACCTGCCCCGACACCGACTGCGGCGTCTACAAGCCGTAACGATCCGGGACCCATCGCTGGAACGGGTCGGCCGGCAACGGCCGGCCCGTTCCGCATACCACCTCCGTACGTCCGGAGCGCCCCACCCATGACGGACCCGGCGGAACCGATCGTCGCTCCAGCCCTCGAGATGCGCGGCATCACGAAGCGTTACCCGGGCGTGGTCGCCAACGACGCCATCACCCTCGAGGTCCATCCGGGCGAGATCCACGCCCTCCTCGGGGAGAACGGGGCGGGCAAGACGACTCTCATGAACGTCCTGTACGGGCTGGCCACGCCCGACGAGGGCGAGGTCCTCCTCAACGGAACGCCGGTCAAGATCGCCGGACCGGCCGACGCCATCGCCCGCGGCATCAGCATGGTCCACCAGCACTTCATGCTGGTCCCGGTGCTGACCGTCGCCGAGAACATCCTCCTCGGCGAGGAGACGATGGCCAACCGCTTCTTCCTCGACCGGAACGAGGCGCACCGCCGAATCATCGAGCTCGGCCGCCGGTTCGGCTTCGAGATCGACCCCGAGGCCAAGGTCGGCTCGCTCTCGGTCGGCTGGCAACAGCGGGTCGAAATCTTCAAGGCGCTCTACCGGAACGCAAAGATCCTCGTCCTCGACGAGCCCACCGCCGTGCTGACGCCCCAGGAGACCGAGGAGATCTTCGCGGTCCTCCGACGGCTCGCCGCCGAGGGCCACAGCATCGTGTTCATCAGCCACAAGCTGTACGAGGTGCTCGAGATCGCCGACCGGATCACGGTCATCCGGCGCGGGCGCGTGGTCGGCGAGCGCAAGCCGGCCGAGACCAACGAGGACGACCTTGCCGAGCTGATGGTCGGCCGCGAGGTCCAGCTGGTCGTGGACCGCGGCGTGTCCCACCCTGCCGCACCCGTGCTCCACGTCCAGGGCCTGACGGCCAGCGACGACCGGGGCCAGCTGACCGTGCGGGGGGTCGACTTCGACGTCCGGGCCGGTGAGATCTTCGGCATCGCCGGGGTGGCCGGCAACGGCCAGGACGAGCTGGTCGAGGCGATCATCGGATTGCGCAAGCCGGCGGCCGGCTCGGTCACGCTCGACGGCAAGGATGTCACCGGCCATTCTCCGCGGCAGCTCAACGAGGCGCAGGTCGCCTACGTCCCCGCCGACCGCCACCGGTTCGGCCTGATCCTGCCATTCTCGATCGCGGACAACCTCGTGCTGACCAGCTACTACCGATCGCCGTACGCGCGCGGCCTGCTACGCGACCGTGAGGCGATCGATCGCGATGCGAAGACGTCGGTCCAGCGGTTCGACATCCGGACCCCGTCGCCGAACGCGAAGGCCAGCACGCTCTCGGGCGGCAACCAGCAGAAGGCCGTCGTCGCCCGCGAGTTCGACCGAGAGCTCAAGCTGCTGATCCTCGACCAGCCGACCCGCGGCCTCGACGTCGGCAGCATCGAGTTCATCCATCGCCAGGTCATCGCCAAGCGCGATGCCGGAACGGCCGTCCTGCTGGTGTCGGCCGAGCTCGACGAGGTCCTCGAGCTGTCCGATCGGATCGGCGTCATGTACGGCGGGAAGATCGTCGCCATCGTCGACGGGCCGACCGCGGACAAGAACGAGGTCGGGCTGCTGATGGCCACCGGCGGGGAGCGAGACATGACGACGGAAACCCACGTCATGGGGCAGACCGCATGACGGCCCAGCCGCCAGAGGCCCGCCGCCCGAAGCGAAGTACGGCTGCCCGGATCTGGATGGTCATGGCCGTGCCGGTCACCGTCGTCGTGCTGGCGGTGCTGCTCGGCGCGGCGATCGTCCTCGTCTCCGAGCTGCTCGTGCCCGGCAAGGCGTTCGACTGGGGCCTGCCGCTCGTCGCCTACGGCGCCCTGATCGAGGGCGCCTTCGGCAACTCCGACGCCGTCGTGTCGACGCTGGTCAACAGCACGCCGCTCGTGTTCGGCGGCCTGGCCGTCGGGTTCGGCTTCAAGGCCGGCCTGTTCAACATCGGGGCCCAGGGCCAGTTCCTCGTCGGGGCGCTGGGCGCGGTCATCGTGGGCGTCTGGCTGGCCGATGCGCCGGCCGTCGTCGCGATGCCGGCGGCCGCGCTCGCCGGGTTCGTGGCGGGTGGCCTGTGGGGGTTCGTGCCGGGCTTCCTCAAGGCGGTCTCGGGCGCCCACGAGGTCGTCAGCACGATCATGATGAACTACATCGCGGTCCAGCTCCTCGCCGCGCTGGTGAGCGGGCCGCTGAAGGTGCCGCGCTCTCCGTCGCCGGTCACCTTCGACGTCGGCAACGCGGCGTTCCCGATCCTGCTCGGGCGCAACGGGCACCTCGGGATCCTGCTGGCGTTGCTGGCGGCGGGCTTCGTGTGGTGGCTCCTGTTCCGGACCACGTGGGGCTTCGAGGTGCGCTCGGTGGGCGCCAACGCCGACGCGTCGCGCTATGCGGGGATGCGTCCGAAGCTGATCACCATGGCCACCATGACGTTCAGCGGTGCTCTCGCCGGACTGGCCGGCACGAGCGTCCTGCTCGGCGTCACCCACACGATGACCTCGAGCTTCGGGACGACCGTCGGCTTTGACTCGATCGCCGTCGCGCTGCTCGCCCGGTCGCACCCGCTCGCGACCGTGCTGGCGGCGCTGCTGTTCGGCGGGATGCGGGCTGGCGCCGGCCTGATGCAGATCCGGGCCCAGATCCCGGTCGAGCTGGTCGACGTCCTCCAGGCCGTGATCCTGCTGTTCCTCGTCGCGAGCCCGGTGCTGCGACGGGTCCTCCACGCCGTGACGCCCGCCGGGGTGCCCGACGTCGAGGCGCCGATGGCCGACATGACCCCCGGAGCGCTCGCCTGATGGACATCACCGCCCTCGCCGACGGCCTGTACGGCATCCCGCTGCTCGGGATCGTGTTCCAGATCGTCGGCTTCCTCGTCGACGTGATCCCCTCGAACGCCCCGAACATCATGAACCAGTCGACGCCGCTCGCCCTCGCCGCGCTGTGCGGCGTCCTGTGCGAGCGGTCGGGCGTCGTCAACATCGGCATCGAGGGAACGATGCTGGCGGCCGCGTTCACGGCGTGGGTCGTCGGCGTGGCGGTCAACCCGATGTTCGGGAGCCCCGCGCCCGGACCGATCTTCGGCCTGACGATCCCGCTCGTCATCTCCCTCGTTGCCGCGGTCCTCGTCGCGGTGCTGATCTCGACGCTCCACGCCTGGCTGTCGATCTCGCTCCGGGCGGACCAGATCATCAGCGGCACGATCATCAACATCGCCGCGTTCGGCGTGACCGGGTATCTCGACCAGCTGATCTCCAAGTCGTCGCCCGCCGGCGCCGGCAGCTTCGCGGCGTTCACGCCTCCGACCGAGCTGACCAACCTGCCGGTGATCGGCTGGCTCATCGCGATGTTCCTCAACCAGGGACCGATCGCGATGTCAACGATCGTGATCATCATCGGCGGCCAGATCTGGCTGTTCCGCTCGCGATGGGGCCTTCGGACCCGTGCCGTCGGCGAGCACCCACGAGCCGCCGAGACCGTCGGCATCGACGTCATCAGGCTCCGATACCGCAACGTCATGCTCGGCGGCGTGTTCGCCGGGCTCGGCGGCGCATGGCTGAGCATCGAGGCCACCAACTCGTTCCAGATCGGCATGACGACCGGCCGCGGCTTCATCGCCCTCGCCGCGATGATCATGGGCCGCTGGACACCGATCGGGGCGTTCGGGTCGGCGCTGCTGTTCGCGCTATTCCTCCAGATCAGCCAGCTGATCAAGATCGCTCCGCCGGCCGGGGACCTTGGCACGGTCATGAGCTCCGTTCCCGCCCAGCTGTGGGACGCGCTCCCGTACCTCCTCACGATCGTGATCCTGGCCGGCGTGGTCGGCCGGAGCATCCCGCCGGCCGCGGACGGCCAGCCGTACGAGCGCGAAGCGGCGGCCTGATCCGGTGACCCCGACCGACGCGGAGCGGGCGGCCGCGCTCGCCGCGTTGCCGGGCGCCCCGCCGCCCGGCACGTCGCGCCCGGTCATCCTCGACTGCGATCCGGGTCACGACGACGCGCTGGCGATCCTGCTGGCCTGCGCATCCCCCGAGCTCGACGTGCTCGCGGTCACGACTGTCGGCGGCAACTCGGGGCTGGCCAACACCACCCGCAATGCCCTGCGCGTCCTGACCCTGCTCGGCCGGACCGACGTCCCCGTCGCCGCCGGGTCGGAGCGCCCGCTGCTGCGCGAGCCGCTCGTCCAGCCCGACTTCCACGGCGAGAGCGGCCTCGACGGTGCCGACCTGCCCGACGCGGGGTTCGCCGCACGGTCCGAGGCCGCGGTCGAGCTCATGGCGTCGCTCGTACGGGCGTCCAGGATGCCGGTGACGCTGGTGCCCACCGGACCAATGACCAATGTTGCGCTGTTCCTGCGGGCCTTCCCGTCGCTCCGCGATCGGATCGGGGCGATCTCGCTGATGGGCGGCTCGCTCGGCGCGGGCAACACCACGGCCTCGGCCGAGTTCAACATCTGGCAGGACCCGGAAGCCGCCGCGATCGTCTTCGGGGCCGGCATTCCGATCCTGATGGCCGGCCTCGACGTGACCCACCAGGCGCTCGTCCTGCCGGGGGACGTCGACCGCCTCGACGGCCTCGGCACGCGGACCGGGCGGGTCTTCGCCGACCTGATGCGGTTCTTCGCCATCCACCACCGGGCCCGCTACGGCTGGGAGGGTCCGCCGATCCACGATGCCGTCGCGGTCGCCGTCCTGGTCGCCCCATGGGTCGTCACCCGGCGCGCCATGCGCGTGGACGTCGAGATCGACGACGGCCTGACCCGCGGCCGCACGGTCGGCGACGAGGAGGGCCGGTCCGGGCGGCCCGTGAATGCCGAGGTCGGCGTGGAGCTCGACCGGGCGCGCTTCATGGACCTGGTCATCGACGCCGTCGCGACATTCGCCTAGCATCGCCCGGTGTCAACGATCCAGCCCACCGATCCCGGCTGGCCGGCCGGGCATCCGCCCGTGACCGCCGCCGGGCTCGGCTACGACCCATGGGACCCGGCGTTCGTGGCCGATCCCTATCCGGCCCTCGCCCGGCTGCGCTCCGGTGCACCGGTCATCTTCGACGAGCGGACGAACCAGTGGCTCGTCTCGCGGCACGCAGACGTCAACGCGCTGCTGCGGGACCGGCGGCTCGGGCGCTCGTACCTCCACGTGGCCAGCCACGAGGCCTGGGGGCGCACGCCACCGCCGGCCGACCAGGCACCGTTCTGGGATCTCCTCGCCGTCCAGCTGATCGACATGGAGCCGCCCGACCACACGCGCCTCCGGCGGCTGGTCTCCACCGCGTTCACGCCCCGGACGGTCGAGTCGCTGCGGCCGCGGATCGAGGCGATCGTCGGCGAGACGATCGACGGCGCGCTGGCACTCGGCGAGTTCGACCTGATCGCCGACCTGCTCGAGCTGGTCCCGGTTGCCGTGATCGCCGAGCTGCTCGGGATCCCCGCGGGGGACCGGCACCTCCTCCGGCCCTGGTCGGGCGACATGACGCTGATGTTCGAGCTCAACCCGACGCCCGAGGCCCAGCGCCGGGCCACGACCGCCAGCGCCGAGTTCGAGGCGTACCTCCGCGACATCGCCCGCGAACGGCGGCGAGCGCCCGGCGCGGACCTGATCAGCCAGCTCGGCGCCGTGCTCGAGACCGACGGGGACCGGCTCACCGAGGATGAGCTGATCGGAACGGCCGTCCTGCTGCTCAACGCCGGGCACGAAGCGTCCGTCAACGGCGCGGCCAACTCGTGGTGGGCGTTGTTCCGCCATCCGGAGGCGCTGGCGCGCCTGCGCGCCGAGCCCGGACTCGTCCCGACCGCGATCGAGGAACTCCTCCGGTTCGACACGCCCGCCCCGATGTTCGAACGCTGGGCGCTCGAGGACGTCGAGCTCCACGGGATCACGATCCCGCGCGGTCAGGAACTGGCGCTCCAGTTCGCCGCCGCGAACCGCGACCCGGCGGCGTTCGACCGGCCCGACGAGATCGTGCTCGAGCGGTCGCCCAACCGCTACCTCTCGTTCGGCGCCGGGATCCATTACTGCCTCGGCGCGCCGCTGGCGAAGCTCGAATTCGAGATCCTCTTTGCGGCGATCCTTCGGCGGATGCCAGGACTCCGGATCGTCGAGAAGCCGGCCTGGAAACCGCGGTTCGTGCTCCGCGGCCTCGAGGCGCTGCGGGTTCGGGCGTGAGCGAGGAGCGGGCCGTGGCCGTGGCTCGGGTTCCGGCGTGAACGATGGGGCGGCCGCGGCGCGCGCCGCAGATCGCGCTCGCGTGGCCGCCATCCTGGACGCGCAGGAGGGCCGCGCCCCGGTTCCGCTGCTCGACGACGCCGGGATCGAGGCGGCGCTGCTGGCCACCCGGCGGATCGCCGTCATCGGCGCCTCGTCGAACCCGGGCCGCCCGTCGCACGGCGTGTTCCGCTACCTCGTCGAGCAGGGGTTCGACTGCGTGCCGGTCAATCCGGGCGAGGTCGCCGTGCTGGGCGTGACCGCCTTCCCGACCCTGGCCCGGGCCGTGGCTGCCACCGGCCCGTTCGAGATGGTGGACGTGTTCCGGCGCTCCGAACTCTGCGTCCCCCATGCCGTCGAGGCGGTCGCCGCCGGTGCCCGGTGGCTCTGGCTCCAGCTCGGCGTCGCCAACTGGGAGGCCGCCGCGATCGCACACGAGGGGGACCTGGACGTCGTCATGGACCGCTGCACCGCCATCGAGTGGCGGCGGATCGCGGGGTCACGGCCAAGGTAGCGGCGGGACGGCGGCAGGACGGGCTGGGCGGGACACGCCGAGGTGGCGGGGCGGGACGCCGACCTCTCGCATATCCGAGCCGCGGGTGGCCGGAGAGCTACGTGGCGGGGCCCGTGACCTGTGGGCGCGGCCGGGGACCCGTGGCGCGGCCGGGGACCCGTGGGCGCGGCGAGCCCGGCAGTCGAGCGGCGGCCTGGGACCTGTCGGATCGAGGCAGACCGTCGGGCCGCCCCACGCGCGAGCCGCACCGGACCGCGCGCGCCACGGCGCACCCGCCCGCGGCGGCCGTGAACCCGTCCCCGATCAGCGAATGAGGAACCCGAGGAAGACGAGCACGAACCCGGCGATCGCGATCAGCCCGGCGTACTGCGCCTGCCGGCGCAGCACCTCCATGGCAACCGAGGCCCCGGTTTTGCCGTCGTCCTGGACCCCGCCTCGCCAGCGCTGGTAACGGGCGACGTTCTCGTCCTGCGCCTTGAGCATCCGGTACCGCGACCACGGCGCGCGAGCGCGAACGTAGCCGACGACGATCAGGGCCACCCCCGCAAGCCACAGGACGACGTTCAGGACACCCATCGGTCAGCTCCCCTGGCCGGCGTCGGCGGCGAGTCGTTCCCGGACGGCGCGCTGGACGAGGGCCGCGTTGGCCTGGCCCTTCGTGGCCCGCATCACCTGCCCGACCAGGAAGCCGATCGCCTGGTCCTTGCCGGCGCGGAAGTCGGCGACCGCCCCGGGCTGTTCGGCCAGCACCCGCTCGATCGCGGCGTCGATCGCGTCCCCGTCGGAGATCTGGCGATACCCGCGCGCCGTGATGATCGAGGGGGCGGACGCCCCGCTCGATGCGTGTTCTGCGAGCACCTCGCGGCCGTGCGCCCGCGTGATGGACCCGTCCTGGACCGCGCGGACGATCGCCGCGAGCTGCGACGCGACGACCGTGACAGGCTCGGACGCCGCGTTCCGCAGCCGCAGGTACTCTCCGACGACCCAGTTGGCGACCGGCTTGGCGTCCAGCGAGTCGTCGGCGCCGAGGGTTTCCTCGAACAGCCTCGCGGCGTCCGGGTCGGCCACGAGCAGGCTCGCGTCGTACGGGCTCAGGCCGAGCTGCTCCCGGTACCGGGTCCGGCGTGCCGCCGGGAGCTCCGGCAAGCCGGCCTCGATCGCACCCAGCCAGGCCGGATCGAGGTGGAGCGGCGGCAGGTCGGGCTCGGGGAAGTAGCGGTAGTCATCCGACGTTTCCTTGATCCGCATCCGGTAGGTCTCGCCCCGTTCCTCCGACCAGCCGCGCGTCTCCTGGATGAGCGTCTCGCCGGCATCGAGAACGGCAGCCTGGCGGGCGATCTCGAAGTCGATGGCCCGCTCGACCGCCCGGAACGAGTTCATGTTCTTGACCTCTACACGCGTGCCGAACGGCTCGGTGCCGCGCGGCCGGAGCGAGACGTTGGCCTCGACCCGCATCTGGCCCCGTTCCATGTCGGCGTCGGACGCCCCGATCGAGCGGAGCAGGAGCTGGAGTTCCTCCGCATAGCGCCGGGCCTGCTCGGCGGTGCGGATCTCCGGTTCAGTGACGATCTCCATGAGCGGCGCGCCCGACCGGTTGAAGTCGACCAGGCTGACCTTGCGCCCGGCCGGATCGACCCCGTGGACGAGCTTGGCGGTGTCCTCCTCGAGGTGCGCCCGGGTGATGGTCACCGTGAACGGCCCGGCCGACGTGTCGAAGGTCAACCGGCCCCGTGACGCCAGCGGCAGCTGGTACTGGCTGATCTGGTAGCCCTTCGGCAGGTCCGGGTAGAAGTAGTTCTTGCGGTCCCAGCGCGTCGCGGCCGGCGCGGTCGCCTCGATCGCGGCGCCGGCTGCCAGCACGTGCTCGACAGCCCGCGCGTTGATCGTCGGCAGGGCGCCCGGCAGCCCGAGGCAGACCGGGCAGGTGCGGGTGTTCGGGGGCGCGCCGTCGTAGTCGGTCGAGCAGCCGCAGAACATCTTCGACGCCGTCCTGAGCTGGCAATGAACCTCGATGCCGATGACCGCCTCGTACCGATCCAGGGGGTCGGACGCGGGCGACGGCATCGCGGCTGCGGGCGACTCCGGCGCGAGCGGTGCCGTGGGTGACGAGCTCATGGGCGCTAGTTTCGCATACGAGCTCAGTCACGAACGGTTGCGCCTTCCGCCACACCGGGCCGCCGAAACGCAACGCCCGGGTGTGAGAGCGCTCTCTTGACATCGGCTGCTATCCTCCCCCAAGGATTGTGAGAGCGCTCTCACGGCGAGGAGGAGGCGGCCACTTGGCCCAGGCCAGCACGCGCGATCGCCGCAACGGTTCGACCCTCGAGGGTGTCGCCCTGCTGGCAGGCGTCTCCCGCGCCACCGTCTCGCGGGTCGTGAACGGCTCACCCCGGGTGAGCCCGGACGTCCGACGTGGAGTCGAGGCCGCGATCGAGCAGCTCGGGTACGTCCCGAACCGGGCCGCCAGGTCGCTCGTGACCCGACGAAGCGGTTCCGTCGGCCTGGTCATCACCGAGCCGACCGGGCGGCTGTTCAGCGACCCCTTCTTCCCGCCTGGTCAGCCTGCACGGCGACGATCCCCTCCCCTCGCGCCTGTCCGCGGCCGGGATCCCGCTGGTGCTCGTCGGCCGCCCGCTGCGCGGCATCTCGGCGAGCTACGTCGACGTCGACAACCGACAGGGCGCCCGAAGCGCGGTCGAGCACCTCGTCGCCGGCGGACGTCGCGTGATCGCCACGATCGCCGGTCCGTCGGACATGCCAGCCGGCATGGACCGGCTCGCCGGCTATCGAGAGGCCGTCGCCGAGGCCGGGCTGGAGGCCGATCCGCGGCTCGAGGCCAGGGGCGACTTCACGCAGGCGGGTGGCGCCGAGGCGATGACCCGGCTGCTGGCCGCCCGCCCCGACATCGACGCGGTCTTTGCCGCATCGGACCTGATGGCCGTCGGGGCGCTGTCCGTGCTGGCGGCGGCCGGACGCCGCGTTCCGAAGGACGTCGCCCTGGTCGGCTACGACGACTCGCCCGTTGCCACGTCGACCAACCCGCAACTCACCAGCGTCCACCAGCCCATCGAGGAAATGGGCCGCGAGGTCGCACGCCTGCTCGTGGAAGCGGTCGAAGGCTCGGACCGGGTCGTACGGCGCGTGATCCTGGCCACCGACCTGGTGAAGCGCGCCTCGAGCGCCAGGAGGCCCTCGCCCTGAGCCGGCCGGCCACCGGCGGCCTCGGCCCACCCGGGCCGGCGCCCCAGCTGTTGACCTCAGATGAGGTGGAGATCGACCAGATCTCGTAGTGGAGGACCCGCACAGACCATGAACGCACGAAGATCCGTCCCGAAGGGCTTCATCGGCCTGCTCGGGGTCGTCGCGATCATCGCGTCGGCATGTGGCAGCTCGACAACGTCGACGGCGCCGAGCGCGACAGCCAGCGAGGCGCCGTCCGTGGCCGCGGCGACCGAGGCGCCCTCGCCGTCACTCGTCAACATCACCCCGGCGCCCATCGCGGCCGGTCCCGGCCCGAACGGCGGCACCGTCGTTCGCTGGTTCATCGGTCTCGGTGCCGGCACGCAGCCAGCCCAGATCGGCCCCGAGCAGGCTTTCATCACGGCCTTCAACAACTCGCAGAAGGACGTGTACATCCAGTACGAGATCGTCGACAACACGCAGGCCTCGAACATCCTCAAGACGGAGATCGCCGCGGGCAACGCCCCGGACATCATCGGACCGGTCGGCGTCGAGGGCCTGAACCTGTTCCAGGATCAGCTGCTCGACCTCAAGCCACTCATCGATTCGACGGGCTACAAGTCGAACGGCGTGGACCAGTCCCTGGTCGACTTCTTCAACTCGCTCGGCCAGAACGGCGCGACCGTCGGCCTGCCCTTCGCGGTCTACCCCTCGTTCATCTTCTACAACAAGGATCTGTTCGACGAGGCCGGCCTCCCGACGCCGCCCACCAAGGTCGGCGACCCGTACGACGGCAAGCCATGGGACCTCGACGCGCTGCGAACGCTGGCCATGAAGCTCACCGTCGACAAGAACGGCAAGGACGCCACGCAGGCCGGGTTCGATCCGAACAACATCGTCCAGTGGGGCTTCGAGTCGCAGTACATGGACAACTACAACCTTCGCGCGGAGAGCGCGTTCTTCGGGGCCGGTGCCCTGCAGGACAGTTCCGGCAAGGCCGTCATCCCCGACTACATGGCCCAGGCCGCCAAGTGGTACAACGACGGCGTCTGGAAGGATCACTTCATCCCGACCGCCAACCAGGTCACGAGCGACCTGCTCAGCGGCGGCAGCGAGTTCGCGTCTGGCAACGTGGCGATCGACGAGGGACACACCTGGTTCACCTGCTGCGTGACCCCGTCGGCGCCCAAGAAGCCGTTCAAGTTCGGCTTCGCCGTCCAGCCCACCGTCAACGGCAAGATCACGTCGCCACTCCACGCCGACACGTTCAGCATTCTCAAGACCACCAAGGTCCCCGATGCCGCGTTCAAGGCCCTCCAGGCGATCGTCGCCTCCGGCGACCTCCTGACGGCCTACGGCGCGATGCCGGCCGATCAGACCAAGCAGCAGGCGTGGTTCGACTCGATCGACGCCCAGTTCCCGGGCATGAAGCTCGACTGGAACGTCGCCAAGCAGATGCTCGCCTACCCCGACATTCCCAACCACCAGTCCAACGTCCCTGACTACTCGAAGGTCCGCAGCGCCATGCAGGCGTTCGGGAATGCCTATCGGACGACCCAGGGGCTGGACATCGATGCCGAACTGGCCAAGCTGCAGCAGACCCTGCAGGGCATCTTCGACGAAGCGACCCCGTAGCGCCGGTCCGACAGGAACCATTCGACCCCCTCGCGGCCCCGGCTCGAGGGGGTCGACATCCACCACCATCGCGAGGCCGTGCACGACCAGATGGCCAGGACATCCAGAGCCGTCCCCGCGCCGATCCGCCGCTCCCGAGAGGGCCGCGGGCAACTGGGCCCGTCGGGGCGCGAGGCCGTCTGGGGCTTCGTGTTCGTGGCCCCATGGATCATCGGCTTCCTCCTCTTCACGATCGGGCCGCTGATCGCCTCGCTGGTCTTCTCGCTGACCGACTTCGACCTCGTCCGCCCGGAGGCCGTGCGCTTCGTCGGCCTCGACAACTACGCGCGGATGGTCGCGGATCCCCTGGTCGTCCAGGGCCTGGTGGTCACGGCCCGGTTCGCGATCATCGCCATCCCCGTGACAATGATCGCGAGTCTGGGCGTCGCGCTCCTCGTCAACAGTCCGCGGCTGTTCGGTCGGAACCTTTTCCGGACGCTGTTCTACATGCCCATCCAGATCCCGCTGGTCGCGAGCACCCTGGTCTGGATCGGGTTCCTGAACACCGAAACGGGCTGGCTCAACGGGCTGCTCGGGCTCGCGGGGATCGACGGCCCCGACTGGCTGAACAGCGCGACCTGGGTCTATCCGGCGCTGACGCTGATCGGGTTGTGGGGCATCGGCAACTTCATGCTGATCAACATCGCCGGGCTCCAGTCGGTGCCGACAGAGCTGTACGAAGCCGCCCGTATCGACGGGGCCGGACCGTGGAGCAGCTTCCGGCGGATCACGATCCCGATGATGTCGCCGATCCTGCTCTACAACCTCGTGATCTCCCTGATCACCACGTTCCAGTACTTAACGCAGGCGTACGTGCTGACGAACGGCCGGGGCGACCCGAACAACGCGACCCTGTTCATCAACCTCGACCTGTTCCGCGAGGCGTTCGTCAACAACCACATGGGCTATGCCTCGGCGATCGGGTGGCTGCTGTTCACGATCGTCCTGGTCATGACCCTGGTCCTGTTCTTCATCGCCCGGCGACGCGTCTACTACGCGGGCGGTGAAGCGTGACCGCACCGGCGACGGCGCGACTCATCCCCCTGTCCGACCGTGGCCCGGTCGCGCGCAGCATGCGGCGGTACCTGGGCCGGGCGACGCTGACGCTCGTGGCCGTGATGCTCCTGAGCGCCTTCCTCCTGCCCCTCCTGTCGATGGTCACGCTCTCGCTGGAGCAGGCCGGGCAGCGGACGACCGCCGGGGCGCCGTTCTATCCGGCATCCCCGGCCACTGGCACCTACCAGGGCGAGACGTACGAGATCTACAGCGTCCCCATGGACGGCACCGCGCGCGACCTGATGCTGGTCACCAAGGGCCGATCGGAGAGCACCTTCGTGGACCCTGCTGATCCGACCCAGACGCCGATCGTGTGGCAGGGCGCGTGGCGGACGCTCAAGCAGGCGTGGACGTTCAGCCTGAGCTTCGACAACTTCACGACCGCATGGGCCCAGCTGAACTTCCCCCGGCTGCTGTTCAACACTGCCGCCGTCTCCGTGCTCAGCACCACCGGGGCGGTGCTGTCCTCGGCGCTCGTCGCCTACGGCTTCGCCCGGTTCCGGTTTCCCGGCAAGAACATCCTCTTCGTGATCCTGATCGCGACGATCATCCTCCCGTTCCAGGTGACGCTGATCCCCACCTATGCCGTGTTCACGAAGCTTGGCTGGACCGGGACCTGGCTCCCGCTCATCGTCCCGCACTTCTTCGCCAACGCCTTCAACGTATTCCTGCTGCGCCAGTACTTCCTGTCGATCCCGCGCGACCTCGACGAAGCGGCGACCATCGACGGCGCGGGCCCGTTTCGGATCCTCCGCTCGGTTATCCTGCCCCTGTCGGTACCGGCCGTCACCGCGGTCAGCCTGTTCCACTTCTTCTACTCGTGGAATGACTTCTTCCTGCCCTTGCTGTATCTGTCCGGAAAGCCGGACCTGCAGACGCTCCCGATTGCCATCCAGCAGTACAACGCCCTGTACGTGTCCCAGCCGACGCTCATCCAGGCGTCCGCGCTGATGACGATGGCCGTCCCGGTGATCGTGTTCTTCCTGGCCCAGCGGGCGTTCATGCGCGGCGTCGTCGTCACCGGCGTCGAGAAGTAGGGATCCGATGCGCTTCGGGCAGTTCGACGACGAGCGACGGGAATATGTCATCACGCGCCCCGACACGCCGCTGCCGTGGATCAACTACCTGGGCAGCGACGAATACTTCGGGATCATCTCGAACACGGCCGGCGGCTACTCGTTCTACCGCGACGCCCGCTTGCGACGGCTGACCCGCTACCGCTACAACAATGCGCCGCTCGATCTCGGCGGACGGTACCTGTACCTCCGGGACGACGACAGCGGGCGGTCCTGGAGCCCCACCTGGCAGCCGACCCTGGGCGATCTCGAGGACTACTCCTGCCGTCACGGCATGGGCTACACGATCATCGCCTCGCGGCACGAGGGGATCCGGGCGGAGATCACCTACTTCGTGCCACCCGGCCAGACGCTCGAGGTCTGGCGCGCCCGGGTCACCAATGCGCGCCGCGAGCCGGCGCGCCTGTCGCTCTTCGGCACCGTGGAGTTCTGCCTCTGGGACGCGCAGGACGACGCCACCAACTTCCAGCGCAACTACTCGATCGGCGAGGTCGAGGTCGAGGACGGCGTCATCTACCACACGACCGAGTACCGGGAACGGCGCGACCACTTCGCCTACTTCGCCTGCTCCGACCGGTCGGCTGGCTTCGACACCTCGCGCGACGCGTTCCTCGGCCCGTACCGCGGCTGGGACCGCCCGATCGCCGTCGAGCGTGGCGCCACATCGGGCTCGATCGCGCACGGCTGGCAGCCGATCGGCGCCCACCAGGTCCGGCTCGAGCTGGCCGCCGGCGAGAGCCGCGAGATCGATTTCGTGCTTGGCTACGCCGAGAACCCGGCCGACGCCAAGTTCGACCCGCCGGGCTCTGGTGTCGTCGACAAGCGGTCCGTGCGCCCGGTCATCGCCCGGCATCTCGATCCCGTCGCCATCGACGACGCGTTCGACTGCCTGCGGCGCACGTGGGACGACCTGCTGGGTGCGCTCCAGGTCGAGACGGGCAACGAGCACCTCGACCGGATGGTCAACGTCTGGAACGCCTACCAGTGCATGGTCACCTTCAACCTGTCGCGCTCGGCATCGCTGTTCGAGTCCGGGATCGGCCGCGGGATGGGCTTCCGCATGGTAGAGACCGAGCTATTAGCTATCAGCATCCAGGCTGAAAACTGACTGCTGATAGCTGAAA
>JACQEF010000121.1 GCA_016200745.1 Chloroflexota bacterium
ACGCCCACGCCGACGCCCACGCCGACGCCCACGCCGACGCCCACGCCGACGCCCACGCCGACCCCCACGCCGACCCCCACGCCGACGCCGACCCCCACGCCGACGCCTGCCCACGCCAAGGTGGCGACGTTCGGCGCGAAGGTGACGCCGAGCCATCCGTGCGGGGCGATCGTCGTCCAGGCGAAGGTGCTCCATGCCACCCGCGGAACGACCTTCAGCGCGACCGCCGTCGCTCACTTCACGAGTGGTGACGTGACCCTGAAGCTTCGCCGAGCGGGCAAGTCCTTCGTGGCGATCGGGAAGATCCGCGTGCCGGGCGACCAGGTCACCAACGTCAAGGTCGAGGTGACCATCGTCTGCGGCGGTGTCACCGAACCGGTGATCGAGAAGACCTCGAAGATCACGGTGCCGTAAGGCAGGCTCGCACCCTCGTCCATCGAACCCTCGAGGCGCCGCCCGCCGCGGGCGGCGCCTCGTCGTCACGACCGGCCCGGTGCGACGACACCCACCCAGGGAACCGGCGGCGGTGGTGGAGAGGCCGGCTGCCAGATCGCGACGGCGCCGATCGACGCTCTGACCCCGTCGATGACGCCGTTCGGGTCGTGGATCTCCGGCTGGTTGAGCGCCCAGCTGTAGGCGAGCCACAGCAGCGCCACCGCGACGACGCTGAGGACGAGCATCACGAACGCGCCTCGGAACGACGGCTCCGTGTACTCGCCGAGGTAATGCTCCCGCTTTGGTTTGCGTCCGAACGGCCGGAGTCTCACGACGACCCCTTCGCAGCGACGTCCCTCGGGCGCGGATTCTGACAGGATCGAGGCGCTGCGGGCGAGCCGCGGGGGCCAGTGGCGGCGTGGGCCGGTGGTAAGTCGCAGCTAAGCGCGCCGCGCTACAGTGCGCATCGACGTCTCGCCGCGTCGGAAGTGCCCCCAACGTGGCGAGACGTCGCGTGATTCCTGGCGTCGCCCGCCCGACCGGCCTGGAGGTCGCGAGTGGACCCAACGTCGACGCCCTGGCGCGCCATTGAAGATCTCGCCGCCGGCTCGACCGGCGATGCGCAGACGCCCGCTCCTCCACCCGGCATCCCACGGTCGGCGGTACTCGCCGCGGTAGGCGCCGTGCTCCTTGCGATCGCAGCCTTCCTGCTGGCGTTCACCAGCGGGGCCGGTGGGATCGCGTCCGCCGAGACCGGGACGGCGCAGGGGTTCGACTCGATCTCGGTGGCGTTCTCCGGCGCGCCGAGCGAGGGCGTGGCGAGTTCCGTCGACGGTACGCCCCGGCTCGTCGTCGAGGTCGTCGGCGCGATCGACAAGCCCGGCGTCTATCGGTTGCCGGCCGGGTCCCGCGTCGGCGACTTGATCGAGGCGGCCGGCGGGTACGGCCCGCGGGTGGACACGGACCGGGTCGGGCGCGAGCTGAACCTCGCGGCCCCGCTCCGGGACGGCGACCAGGTGCGGGTGCCGTCGCGCGACGACGCGGTCGCGGCTGGATCGCAGGGCCACGCCGAATTCCCTGGATCCGGTGGCGGCCCGGCCCTCGTTGATCTCAACAACGCGACCGCCACGGAGCTCGACGCACTCCCCGGGATCGGCCCGGTGACGGCAGCCAAGATCATCGCGGCGCGCGAGGAGCAACCCTTCGCGAGCCCCGATGACCTGCGGGCCCGGAAGCTGGTCGGCGAGAAGACGTTCGCCAACCTCAAGGACCTCGTGACGGTGCGGTGACGTGGGTCGCAGTGCTCGCGTCGCGCTCGGCGCCGTCGCCGCGGCCGTGGCCGCCGACCAGGTCGGTGGTCGCTACGTCGCCGCCGCTGTGGCACTCGTCGTCGCGGCGCTGCTCCTGCTCGGTGAGATGGGTGCCGGCCGCCGGTCGCGACCGGCATGGCCGGTGGTCGTGGGCGCCGGGCTCATCGCCGTGCGCGTGGCCACCGGACAGCCGGGACCAACGCCCCTGAGCGAGCCGCCGCCGGGCGACGAAGAGCTACGACGAGCCGCCGGCGATGCGCTCGCCCGGGTCCTGCCCGAGCCCGAGGCCGGCCTGGCGGCCGGAATCCTGGTCGGCCTGCGCGACCGGGTCGATCGGGACCTCGCAGCGGCCTTCACGACGGCCGGGGTCAGCCACGTCGTCGCCATCTCGGGCTGGAACATCGCGATCGTCGCGGCCGCGGTGGCGTCCGTCGCCGGCCGGTTGGGGCGGCGACGCCGATCCGTGGTCACGATGCTGGCCATCGCGGCCTACGTCGCCTTCGCCGGGGCGTCCGCGTCCGTCGTGCGGGCCGCACTGATGGCCGGCGTCGTGCTCCTCGCCCGGGAAACGGGTCGGGCGGGCCGCGCCGCCGCGGCGCTCGGCTGGGCGGCCGTCCTGCTCCTCCTTGCCGACCCCCACCTGGTCCGCGACGCCGGATTTCAGCTTTCGTCGCTGGCGACCGCGGGGCTGATCGCCTGGGCCACGCCCCTGACGGACTGGATCGACGCCGCCGGCCGCGGCCGCGTGCCGCGCTGGTTGTCGGAGAGTCTCGGCGTGTCGCTTGCCGCCCAGGCCGCCACGCTCCCGATCGTCCTGGCCTCGTTCGGCCGGTTGGCGATCCTCGCGCCCGCGGTCAACCTGGCCGTGGTGCCCCTCGTCGCGCCGGCGATGGCGGTGGGACTCGTGGCGCTCGCCGGCGGCGCGCTCGTCCTGGCGGGGGTGCCGGCGGTGGTCGGTGCGGTGCTTGCCGCACCGGGCTGGGCGATTCTGCGGATCCTCGACGGGATCGTCACCGGCGCCGCTTCCGCCCCGTTCGCCAGCCTCGATCTCGCGCCTCCGCTCGATCTCCTCGCCGCCGCACTCTCGATCGCCGGACTGGTCGGGTTGACCTGGTGGCGCCGGCGCGGAAGCGACGGGGGACGCGGGCTCCTCCGTCGTGCGATCGCCGCCGTGCCGCCCGCGAGCCTTCCCCGTCGCGCGGCACCGTCGACCGGCCGGGCCGCCCAGCGCGCCGCGACGTTGGCGCTCGTCATCGCGGTCGCCGTCGTGGGTGGCGTCGTGGTCGCGCGGCCGGCGACCCCCGGATCCGGACCGCCTGCTGGTGGCGCTCGACGGCCACATCCCGCCATGGGATCGACGCATCGACACGCTGATCCTCAGCCATCCCCACGAGGATCACGTCGCCGGCCTGGCGATGCTGCTCGATCGCTATCACGTCGGCCGCGTGTTCGAGCCGGGCATGGTCGGCCCGGGGCCGGGCTACGCAGCCTGGCTTGCCCGGCTGGCGCGTGCCACGGCCCCGGTCCACGGCACCATCGCGAGCGGCGATCGGCTGCAGGTCGACGAGATCGCGCTGCGGGTCCTGTGGCCGATCCGAGGCCAGGTCCCCGCGCGACCGCCCGACGGCGGGACCGGCATCAACAACGTGTCGGTGGTCCTGCTCGGACAGGTCGGGTCGCGCCGGTTCCTGCTCATGGGCGACGTCGAGCAGGCGATCGACCCGAGCCTGCTTGCAGAGGGCCTTCCGCGCGTCGACCTGCTCAAGGTCGCACACCACGGAAGCAAGACCGCCACGACGCAGCCGTTCGTCGATGCCGTCCGGCCGCGGGTCGCCGTGGCGTCGGCTGGAGCCGGGAACCCGTACGGCCACCCGGCGAAGGCGACGCTCGACCGGCTGGCGGCCGCCGGAGCCCGAGTCCTGCGAACGGATCGCGACGGCACCGTGGTCGTCGGTTTCGAGCCGTCCGGTGTGACCGTGCGTGCCGAAGGTGGCCGCCCGGCGGCCGCCGTGCCACGGTCCGCCGCGACGACGGCCGTCTTGACTGCTCCCGACAGCGTGGCCTTCCGCTGCGCCATCCCGGTGACCTCGTTGCTCCCCGAACGGGAGCCGGCGGCGGCACCGTCCCGCTACCCCGCCGCCGAACCGCCGGGTCGCGCGACCGCCGTCGAGTACCATCGAGGTGATGACGGTACCTGGGCGGGTGGAGGCCGCCGCCCTCCTGCTCTCCCTGGATCCGCCGGCCTGGTTCATCAGGCACGCGCGGGCCGTGGCCGAAGTGGCCGCGTGGCTGGCGGAGCGGATCGAATCCCGCGGCGTCGCCGTCGACCGCCGACTCGTGGAGGCAGCGGCGCTGCTGCACGACGTGGACAAGGCGCTGCCGGCCGGCGATCCGGCGCGCGATCTCCCCCACGGCGAAGGCTCCGCGGCGTGGTTGACCCGCGCCGGCCATGCCGAACTCGCACGGGCGGTGGCCGGCCACCCGGTGACGCGACTCCTCGACGGCGAGGCGTTCCGGCGGTGGGCGGCGTTCGCGTCGCGCGAGGAACGGATCGTGGCCTATGCCGACAAGCGGGCCGGCCAGCGGCTCGAGTCGATGGACGCTCGCTTCGAATCGTGGCGGAGGCGCTATGCCGCACCTGCCGCCGACGGACGCGACGCCGCGCGGGACGACCGCGTCTGGCGGTCCGTCCGGGTCCGGGCCGACCGCCTCGAGGCCGACGTCTGCCGGGCGGCGGGCGTCGCCCCGTGGGAGGTCCGGCGGCTGGCGTGGACCGACGGCGTGATTCGGTCGGCCCGTCGCACCGCCGGCCCGAGTGCGAACCCGTCGTGACCGGCACGGCGCTCGCCTACTACTGGGGCGACGACGATCTGGGTGCTTCGCGTGCCGTGGACCGGCTGCAGGCCGCGCTGGCGGCCGAGACCGGCGTGCCCATGGAACGCTGGGAGATCCGCGGCGATCGGAACCGGGCCGGCGAGCAGATCGCCCAGCTTCACGAGCGGGTCGCGACGCCTGTGATGTTCGGCGGCGGCGCGCTCGCGGTGGTGGCCAACCCCGGGTCGCTGGCCGCCAGCGCCGAGCATCGGGCGGGCCTGCTCGCGGCCATCGCCTCGGTGGCGCCCGGCAACGCCCTCGTGCTCCTCGACGCGAGCCAGTCGGGCGCCAAGGTTCCGTCGCAGAAACGCCTGGCGGACGCGGTCGCCGCGGCGGGTGGCACCGTGCGCAGGTTCGACTCGCCACGACGCGGGGCGCTCGCCGGCTGGATCGAAGCCGAGGCCCGCGAGCGCGGGCTCGAGCTGGCGGCCGGGGCCGCCAAGGTCCTGGCGGAGCGGGTCGGCGGCTTCGTCGACCTCAACGACGTCGAGCGCCGGCATCAGACCCGGATCGCATCGATGGAACTCGACAAGCTGGCACTCTACCGCGGCGCCGCGCCGATCACCGTGGACGACGTCCGGGCGCTCGTCGCGGAGGCGGTCCCGGCCTCGGTCTGGGCGTTCACCGACGCGATCGGCGAGCGGCGCGCCCAGACGGCCATCGACCTGCTGGAACGACTCCTGGAGGACACGCCGGAGCCGGTGTTGCTGGCCGTGCTCCATCGGCGCGTCCGGGAGTTGCTGGAGCTGGGCGACCGGCTCGCGGCCGGCGAGCGATTGCCCGCGGCGGCGAAGGCGATGGGGATCGCCAGCGACTATCGCGCGCAGACCCTGGCGACACAGGCCAGGAGCTGGACGATGGCCGAGCTGACCGCCGCGCTCGACGGCCTGGTCGAGCTCGACGCGATGGTCAAGGGAGCACCCGGCGCCGGCCGGGACGAGGCCCAACGGCGCCTCTCCTTCAGCCTGTGGCTGACGGACCACGTGGCAGGAACCTGAGGGGTCGGGCCGGGACTGTGCGGGCCGCGAACGTCGCGCCGCGAACGTCGCGCCGCGAACGTCGCGCCGCGAACGTCGCGCCGCGAACGTCGCGCCGCCACCACCATTCAGCCACCAACCAAGCGGCGCCCGCCGACGGTTCAGGCGAAGGCGGCATCCGAGCACCGGAGCGAGCGCACTGCGAAGAGCACAGGCGCCACCGCACGCCAGGGCCGCCCCCGGTCGCCGCTAATCGGCGGCGGACCAGGCCTGTTCCTGGACGACCAGATCGCTCTCGATCGCGAAGACGCAGCGGCCCTCGCCGAGGTCGAGCAGCTCGATCAGGTCCGGATCGATGTACAGCTGCGAACAGTCCTCGCACAGCCCGCCCGGGATCCCGAAGCACAGCCGCTCGGTCCGGTCGGGCAGCCGGAAGGTCGTGTCGAACCGGGTCGTGATGAGCCGGCGGCTGCAGGCGGGGCATCGATCTCGGACGGAGCTCATGGCGCGACAGTACGAGGCCCGGCACCGCCGTGGGCATGACCCGACGGTACTCCGCGACCCCGTACCTGATCCGATGTGAAACGGGCCGGATGGCCCCTTCAGGACCGCCAGGCGGACCTGCCCGCGCTACTGGACGCGCAGGATCGTGCGGGCCTCCGACCAGTGCTTCTCCAGCCCGTAGTAGTCGCGCTCGGGCGGGGTGAAGATATGGACGATGACCGAGCCGAAGTCGACCAGCACCCAGTGCGACGCCGCGGTGCCCTCGCGCCCGATCGGGCGGGTCCGTTCGTCACGCAGGCTCCCGATGATCCCGGTGGCGATCGCCTCGAGCTGGCGCTCGGAGCCGCCCGAGCAGATCACGAAGTAGTCGGCCATCGTGGTCAGGCCCGCCAGGTCGAGCAGCACGATGTCGGCCGCCTTCTTGTCCTCGGCCAGCTCGACGATCCGCCGCGCGAGCTCGAGCGGCGGGCGCTCCGACGACGGGACCGGCGCCTCGCGCTGGGGCAGTCCGTCGGAACGTGGCATCGTCGCGCGGTCGGCTGGCAGGACGGGTTCGGTCACGTCTGGTCGTTCCTCCGTGAGTTGCGGTAGAGGCCATGGTCGCCGATGTAGGCGACGACTGCATCGGGGACGAGGTAGCGGAGCGAGCGACCGGCGGCCGCCCGGTCGCGCAGCGTCGAGGCCGACAGCCGGATCCGGGGGCCGTCCAGGAAGGTCGCCCGATGGGCGAGGTCCGGGAAGTGCGCGGCGAGGAAGTCCGGCACGGCTTCCGCGTAGCCGTCGCGCGGGGCGACGGCCAGCCGCGCCAGCTCGAGCACGCGTCGCGGCTCATGCCAGGTCGGCAGCCCCAGGAACGCGTCGGCGGACAGGATCAGGACGATGCCGCCCGCGGGGCCATGCTCGGCGCGCTCGGCGGCGAGCGCCGCCAGCGTATCGACCGTGTAGGACGGCCCCTCGCGATCCAGCTCGATCCGGCTGACCTCGAACCGGTCGTTCCCGGCGATCGCCAGGCGGACCATCGCCAGCCGGTCCTCGCCCGGGGTGACCGTGATCCCGGGCTTGTGCGGCGGGCTGCCCGCCGGGACGAACAGCACGCGCTCCAGGCCGAGCGACTCGGCCGCCTCCTGGGCGAGCGCCAGATGCGCGACGTGCACGGGATCGAACGTCCCGCCGAAGACCCCGAGCGACCCCGCCACGACCGCCGCCGGCCCCTCGCTCACACGCGCTCCCAGGGTTGAGCCTCCCACTCGAGCTCGGTCGAGCCGATCCGCACGGTGTCGCCGGCGACGATCCCCGCCCGCCGCAGCTCCGTGTCGATGCCAAGCCTGGCCAGGTCCCGCTGGAAGCGCTCCGCGGATTCCTCGACATCGAAGTTCGTCTGCGCCGCAGCCCGCTCGATCCGGCGACCGCGGACCCGGAAGGCGCCGTCCGCGTCGCGATCGATGCTGAAGCCCTCCTCCATCGCCTCGATCCGGTGGATGACAACGCCCGAGGGCTCGGGCGGACCGGCCAGCTCCTCGGCGGACGGCAGGATCGCGCCGATCCTGGCTCGGAAGGCCGCCAGCCCCTCGCCGTCGGTTGCCGACATGGCCAGGACGTCGAGCCCTTCGGCCTCGCGGGCGCGGCGGAAGGCGGGCCAGGCCTCCCGGGCCGGCGGCAGGTCGACCTTGTTGAAGGCCACGACGATCGGCTTCTGCAGCAGGGCCGGGTCGTGCGCTTCCAGCTCGCTCCGGATCACCTCGTGATCCCATTCCGGGTCGCGTGACGATCCGTCGACGACGTGGACCAGGATCCGGGTTCGCTCCACGTGCCGGAGGAAGGCGTGGCCCAGCCCCGCCCCGCTGCTTGCGCCCTCGATCAGCCCGGGCACGTCGGCGATCGTCGGCCGTCGCTCGTCCTCGTCCCCGAGGTCCATGACGCCGAGGTTGGGCTCGAGCGTCGTGAACGGGTAGTCCGCGATCTTCGGCGTCGCGGCGGTGACCGCCGCCAGCAGCGTCGACTTGCCGGCATTCGGCAACCCGACGAGCCCGACATCCGCGATCAGCCGCAGCTCCAGCCGCAGCCAGCGTTCCTCGCCCGGCTCGCCCTTCTGGGCGTGCTTGGGCGCCTGGTGGGTCGACGACTTGAAATGCGTGTTGCCGAGGCCGCCGCGACCGCCGCGACCCACGAGCGCGACCTGGCCGACTGCGACGAGGTCCGCCAGCAGCTCGCCGGTCGCGTCGTCGTAGACCGCGGTCCCGGGCGGTACGTCGAGGACCAGGTCGTCGCCGGCGCTGCCGTGCCGCCGCGCCCGGGTCCCACGACCGCCCGAGGTCGCCTTGTAGTGGTGACGGTGGGTGAAGTCACGGAGCGTCGTCTGCCCGGCATCGACCCGCAGGTAGACCGAGCCGCCACGCCCCCCATCGCCGCCGTCGGGGCCACCGCGCGGGACGTGCGCCTCCTGGCGGAAGGTCGCGGCTCCGTCGCCGCCGTCGCCGGCGTGGACCCAGATCTTGACGCGGTCGAGGAACATCGGCCCCATTCTCGCACGCGGGTCCCGATCCTCCGGCGTCGTCACCGGTCCGTCGGCCGCCGCGGGCGTCCGAGGCGAACGTGCCCGACCGGGTACGGGAGCGAGCGCTGTATCGTGCGTGGGCGAGCGTCACCGGACGGCAACGCACGCATCGGGCTCCGCGGCGGCGGACCTACTCGTAGGCGAGCGGGTTGACCCGGATCCCGCCAGCCCAGATCGGGCCTCGCCAGACCTCGAAATGGACGTGTGGGCCGGTGGCGTTGCCGGACTGTCCAATCGCGCCGACCTGCTGCCCGGCGGCGACCGACTGTCCGTACCCGACCGTGACGCTCGACATGTGGTTGTAGGTCGTGTACAGATTGGAGCCGTGGGAGATCCAGACTTGGTAACCCCCGCCGTTGCTCTTCCAGCCGGCAAAGACCACGGTCCCGGCGACCGCCGCGCGAACCACCGAGCCGTAATCCGCCGCAATGTCCAGGCCGTAGTGACCATACGTGAAGTACTGGCTGATGTAGTTGCCGCCGCCGACGACCGGCCAGAGGAAGCGCCCGCCCGTGTAGGTGGCCGGCGGACGCGAGGTGCCGCGGCTGATGATCCCGCCGCCGGACGAGGAGCGGTTCGACGGCTGGGAGACCGGCTTGGGCGTCGGGATCGCCTTGCCGGCCGCACCCGGGATGACAAGCACCTGCCCGACCACGAGGTTCGGGTCGGACAGCTTGTTCTCCACCAGGATGTCCGTCGCATCGACGTCGTAGCGCTGGGCCAGGCTGTCGAGCGTGTCGGCGGCGGTGACGGTCACGACCAGGCCCGTGACAGGCGGGATCGACAGCTCCTGGCCGACGTGCAGGGCGTCCTTGGACTGCAGGTCATTGGCCCACCAGATCGTCATCATCGAGATGCCGAACCTGGATGCGATTCCGGTCAGCGTGTCGCCGGGCTTCACCTTGTAGGTCCGAACCAGCCTGCTGCCGTCGGCAACGGTAGTGTTGACGGCGACCGGCTTGAGCAGCGTGCCGTCCTCGAGGAACGCGCCTCCGGCCGCATCGCCGCGGGCTCCCGATGCGGCGTCGGCGACGGGGCCCGAATCGACGCCGTTGATGCCGGGGTCGACGGCTCCGACGACGGTGCGTGCGGACCGGTTCGAGAGCTTGTCCGCGGTGGGCTGAGCGTCCTCGGTGACGGTGCCACCGCGTCCAGAGCCGAACCCGCCGCCGACGGCGATCCGGACGTCCGTGCCGGGCCCGTTCGTCCCGCCGGTGGCCGGAGCCGGGCCCGTGGCCGACGCGCTGATGGCCGACGCGGCGAGGAGGATCCCGGCCACGGCAACCGCAACGGTCCGGTCGTGGCCGAGGCGGGTGACGAGGGAGCGTCGATCAGCTCGAATCGCGGCGAGCAGGGCCATCCGGCGCTGGCGCTGAGCGGCGAGCCTGGAACCCGCGACCGCCGTCACGACGTCGTGGCGGGTGCGTCGGGCCGCGTCGAGACTGCGAACCTTGAGGGCTGAAGTGCTCGAGGCTCGGTTGCTCGGGGGGCGTCGCAGCCGTTCGAGGACGCGCTGCACGCCGACCGATGCGTTCAGCAATATGGTCTCCTGGCGTGTGGATGGCCTCAGGGCGTGCGGGGTCACCTGTGGGAAGGGTCTCGGGAGACCATCCGGGGTCGCGGTATAGAGCTGGGGTCTCTGCTACGCGGACGCCGCCCGTGTGACAACGGGCTTACGACATCGCCGGGAACCGTACCACAACGCGTGACAATCGCGCCAAGGGCCAAATGGCCTCCGACGTCGCCGTCGGGCGAGTGGCCGGTCGTACCACCCGTTGGCGGGGGGTCAGGCGTCGAGGTTCTTGGTGAGAGACGCCAGGAATTCGGCGTTCGACTGGGTCTTGGCCAGACGGTTGAGCAGGATCTCGATGCCCTCGTTTGCGCCAACCGCCGACAGCATGCGGCGCATCGTCCAGACCATCTTGAGGGTCCCCTCCTCGAGGAGGAGCTCCTCGCGGCGGGTGCCGGAGCGCTGCACGTCGATCGACGGGAAGATCCGCTTCTCGGCCAGCTTGCGGTCCAGGATCAGCTCGGAGTTGCCGGTGCCCTTGAACTCCTCGTAGATCACGTCGTCCATGCGCGAGCCGGTATCGACCAGGCACGTGCCGATGATCGTGAGCGATCCGCCTTCCTCGATGTTCCGCGCGGCGCCGAAGAAGCGCTTGGGCGGGTAGAGCGCGATCGGGTCGAGGCCGCCGGACAGGGTCCGGCCGGACGGCGGGAGGGCCAGGTTGTAGGCGCGGGCGAGCCGGGTGATCGAGTCGAGGAGGATCACGACGTCGCGGCCGGTCTCGACCTGGCGCTTGGCGATCTCGAGCGCCATCTCGGCGACGTGGGTGTGGTTCTCGGTCGGCTCGTCGAACGTGGAGCTGATCACCTCGCCCTTGACGCTGCGGCGCATGTCCGTGACCTCCTCGGGGCGCTCGCCGATGAGGGCGACCATCAGGAGGATCTCCGGGTAGTTGCTGCTGACGCCGTTGGCGATCTGCTTGAGCAGCATCGTCTTGCCGGCCTTGGGCGGGCTGACGATGAGCGCGCGCTGGCCCTTGCCGATCGGGTTGACCAGGTTGACCAGCCGTTGCGACAGGTTCTTGGCGTCCGTCTCGAGATTGATCAGGACGTCCGGGTGGACGGGCGTGAGGTCCGCGAAGATGGGCCGCCGGCGCGCGGTCTCCGTGTCGACACCGTTGACCGGGTCGACCCGGAGCATGCCCCAGTACTTCTCGGCGTCGCGAGGGGCGCGCACGGCTCCGGCCACGCGATCGCCGATGCGCAGGCCGAACCGCCGGACCTGGCTCGAGCTGACGTAGACGTCGTCGGGGCTGGGTAGCAGGCCGTGGCGGCGCATGAAGCCGAAGCCCTCGTCCACGATGTCGAGGATGCCGCTGGCGTAGTCGTGGCCGGCGCGCTCGGTCTGGCCGCGGAGGATCTGGTCGACCAGGTCGTCCTTGCGCTCGGTGGGAGCCGTGTCGAGGTCGAGCTCGCGCGAGACCTGGCGGAGCTCGGCGACGCTCATTTCGCGGAGGTCGGCCACCTCCAGGTCGTTCCGCTCGCGGGCGGCTTCGATTTCCAGCTGCTCTTCGTATTCGGTGACCGGCGCGCGGCCGCCGCCGATCGGTGGACGCCGTCGCGGACGTCGATTTCGGGAGCGGTCGCGCTGGTCGGGGCCGGGTGCGGGCATGTGGGAAAGGTCACCTTCAGGTGAGGGGGCCGGGCGAAATGGTGCGCGCGGAATCGCTGCCGCAGCGCGGGTGCCGGTCGGGATACCCGGAGGATAGACGCGCATCGGCGGGTCGTCAATGGGGTGTACTGGTCCGGCACGTCCGTTACACATCGACCCCGACGGAGGCCAGGTATTCGGCCGGTGTGAGGTAGCCGAGGGCCTGGTGGGGACGGACCGTGTTGTACGTCCACTCCCAGGCGAGCAGCTCGGCGCGGATGTCATC
>JACQEF010000116.1 GCA_016200745.1 Chloroflexota bacterium
TCGGCGGGGGCTGGTCGATGGACGACTTCCCGGGCGGCGTTCCCGGGCGCGCGGCGCTCGACCGGATCGTGCCGGACCGCCCGGTCCTCCTGTCCAGCCGCGACGGCCACAGCGCCTGGGTCAACTCCAAGGCGCTCGAGATCGCCGGGATCACCGCGGAGACGCCGGACCCGCCCGACGGCCGGATCGATCGCGATGGCGAGGGCCGGCCGATCGGCGCGCTCCAGGAAGGTGCCGCGGACCTGGTCGAGCGGCTCGCTCCGCCGACCACGGCGGACGAGCTGCTGGCCGCGCTCCGGCTCGCCCAGGCCGAGCTGCACGCCCTGGGAATCACGACCTGGCAGGACGCGATCGTGACCCCGGAGGTCGAGGAGCCGGCCTACGTCATGCTGGCCGGCCGGGGCGAGCTGACGGCACGGGTGGTCGGAGCGCTGTGGTGGGAGCGCTCGCGCGGGGCCGAGCAGATCGACGAGTTCGTCGAGCGGCGCGAGCGAACGGCGGTCGGCCGGTACGCCCCGACGAGCGTGAAGATCATGCAGGACGGCGTGCTCGAGAACTTCACCGGGGCCGTCCTCGAGCCGTACCTTGGCCTGGACGGGCGCACGACCGGCAACCGCGGCCTGAGCCAGGTCGAGCCCGAAGCGCTGAAGCGCCACGTAACCCGGCTCGACGCACTCGGCTTCCAGCCGCACTTCCACGCGATCGGCGAGCGCGCGGTCCGCGAGGCGCTCGACGCGGTGGCGGCCGCCCGCGCCGCGAACGGCACTAGCGACACGCGTCCGCACATCGCCCACATCCAGGTCATCCACCCGGACGACCTCGGCCGGTTCCGCGAGCTGGGCGTCGTCGCCAACGCGCAGCCGTACTGGGCTTGTCACGAGGGCCAGATGGACAACCTCACGATCCCGTTCCTGGGCCCGGAGCGGTCGACCTGGCAGTACCCGTTCCGCTCGCTCCGGGCGGCCGGCGCCACCCTCGCGATGGGCTCGGACTGGAGCGTGTCGACCGCCAACCCGCTGCTCGAGATCGAGGTGGCGGTCAACCGGGTCGCGGACGTCAGCCGTGACGAGCAGCCGCCATTCCTCCCCGACGAGCGGCTCGACCTCGTGGACGCCCTGGCGGCGTTCACCGCCGGCACCGCCTGGGTGAACCATCTCGAGCACGAGATCGGGTCGCTCGAGGCCGGCAAGGCGGCCGACCTCGTGGTGCTCGACCGCGACCTGTTCGACCGGCACGCCGGCGCGATCGGCGAGGCCCGCGTGGTCGGCACGTTCATCGACGGCAGGCCGGTGTTCGAGGATCCGGCGCTCGGCGGCTGACCCGGCCGGCTCGCCGTCATGGACGGATGACGATGCCGGGTTGGGGGCGGACGTCCGTGTCTTGGGCCACCCCGGCGGGCCGATGCTCTCCCTGCGCCACCGAACCAGGGCTGCAGAAAGGAGAGCTCCAGTGAACGCCTACGCCTACTTCATCGTGAACCACCACCTCGACTACCTGCTCGAGCAGGCATCGAAGCAGCAGCGAGTCGACGAGCTGTTTCCCCGGCCGAGCATTCGCGCCCGGATCGCGTCGGTCTTCGCTGGTGTGCGCCGGGTGTTCGACCCGGTCGAGCTCTCGGGGCCGGCCCTGCCGAACCTCGAACACTATCCGTACCGGGGCTGAGCCCTACCCTCAGCTCCGCGCTTCCTCCCAGGCGACGAAGGCCTCCGCTCTCCTCCGGCGGAGGCCTTCGTGTGTCCGCCGTGCACGGTGGCGGGCGCGCCATCTCGCCCGCATGGTGCCTGCCAGTCGGCAATTCCGGGCCGCGCGTGTTCGCGCCCGCACTTGATCGGGGGCCTTGGCCCACGGAACGGCTGTCCTCCAAGCACGAATCGGTCGCCAATGCGAGGTGGGACGGCCTTCGACCCCGATTTGCTGCCGCCCAGACACATGCCGGTGCCCGACGGGCCATTCTCCCGTGTGCGGGAGCCCGGTCCCGCTTCTACCGAACGAGATCCCCCGGCGTGTCGATGTCGCGCAGCGTGCGGCCGTCCGGATCGAGTTCACGCCACGTCGGCTCGGCGATCACGTCCGTCGAGATGGCCTCGTAGAGTGCGCGCAACCGTCGCTCGCCGGCTTCCACGAGACCCTCCGCCGCGGGCAGGGCGACGGCGACGCGCAGCGCGCCCGGCAGGGGCCGTCCCACCCCGCCGCATTCCAGGATCGCCGCAGCCAAAGACGGATCGAGGAGGCGATCGACGAGCGCACTGAGGACATACGGAACGAGTGTCGGCATGTCCCCCCCGACCACGACCGCGATGGGGTGCGAGGCGCGACGCAAACCGGTCAGCAACCCGACCAAGGGACCTTCGAACGAGGTCGAATCCGCGACGAGGATGACGCCGCCGGGCACGATCCTCGTCTCGTCGGCGGCTGCGACGACGATCGTCTCGTCCGCGACTGCCCCGACGCCCTGGATGGCGTGCTCGAGCAGCGGGCGGCCCGAGATCGGCTCGATCAGCTTGTCGCGCCCGAATCGGCGCGACCGCCCACCGGCAAGGACGATCGCCGTGACGGTCGGATCGGTCATCGGCCGAGGTTCCCGGCGATCATCGGGCCACCTCCGCGGCCGTCGCCGACCGCGGACCCGGAACGTGTCCGGCCTCGGTTCGGCGCAGGATGCCGCGACGATCGAGATCCTCCAGGATCGCCATCGCGTACCGCCGGCTCGTCCCCGTCACGTCGCGAAGCGCTGCCGGCGTGAGCGGGCCGGCCGTGGCGAGCGCCAGGGCCTGGGCGGTCAGGTCGCGGTAGGTCGTCGCGGCATACGCCAGGTCCGGTTCGAGGAGCACGAGGCGCCCGGCTCGCTCCATCTCGCGAATCGCCGCCGGCGGACAGCCAGCCGCCCGGGCCGTCGCCGTCAGCGGCGGTGGCGCCGCGCTGCCGAGGGCCGCCTCGAGCCGATCCATCGCGGCGACCACGGCCGGGTCGATCGCCCTGTCTGGGCGCCATCCCGGACGCGTGACGTCGGGGCCGTTGCGCTCCAGCCGACCGGCGCGGATCAGTCCATCGACAACGTCCGACGCCGCCCGTGCCGCCGTCCCTCGATCCAGCGTGACTCGTCGCCGGAGCCGGCGTTCCACCAGCGAACGCACGGCCGGCAGGGACAGCGACCCGGTCTCGGGAAGCGACGACGGCACCTCC
This sequence comes from Chloroflexota bacterium, assembly GCA_016200745.1. Taxonomy (GTDB): domain Bacteria; phylum Chloroflexota; class Limnocylindria; order Limnocylindrales; family CSP1-4; genus SPCO01. The sequence continues at coordinate 3,184 of JACQEF010000116.1, forward strand.
CCGTCGAGTGCGTCGATGACGTCAGGGGCGAGCCGGACGGCGCCATCCAATGCCACCACCGCGCCGTGGAGCCCGATCCGCGCCGCATCCGCGGCGACCGCATCGGAGGCATCGACCGCCGCGGCCAGGATCGCGATCCGCTCCGGCGTCTGGCGGCGGCGCGACACGCCCCGCGCCCGATCCGGGAGCGGCCGGGCCAGCCGGACGAGGAGCCGGTCGCTCGATCCGACGGCGGGATCGTCGGTCAGGACGAGGCCGCGATGAAGCGCCGCCGCCTCGACACCCGCCACGTTGATCGCCGCGCGTCCGGGCTCGGCCGCGTCCACGGTGGCGCCGTGGACCTGGATCTCACGGGCGCGGATCGCCACGTCGCCCGGAACGAGCCGCAGCGACGAGCCGCGACGGAGCGGTCCGCCCCGGAGCGTGCCCGTCACGACGGCGCCGCGACCCTTGACGGTGAAGCTCCGGTCGATCGCGAGCCGCGAGGTGCCGCGCGATGCACCCGGGCGCGGGGCCGTCCGCGCGAGGACGCGGTCCCGCAGGTCGACGAGGGCCGTTCGCAGCTCGTCGAGTCCGGACCCATCGACTGGCGACACCGCCAGGACGGGCGACCCGCGCAACGTCGTCTCGGCCAGCCTTCGTCCGACTGCCGCGGCGACCTCGGCCGAACGGGCGGGCCCGGCGATGTCCGTCTTCGTGACGACGGCAACTCCCACGTCGATCGCGAGCGCGTCGAGCAACTCGAGATGTTCGAGCGTCTGGGCGCGGGGTCCGTCGTCCGCGGCGACCACCAGCATGACCGCATCGATCTCGCCCGCGCCGACGAGCATGTTGCCGATCAGCCGGTCGTGGCCGGGCACGTCCACGAAGTCGAGCTTGCTTCCGTCCTCCAGTGCGAGGTGCGCGTAGCCGACGTCGATCGTCATGCCGCGGCGCCGCTCCTCGGGCAGCCGGTCGGCGTCGATCCCGGTGAGCGCCCGGAGCAGGGTCGTCTTGCCGTGATCGATGTGCCCGGCCGTGCCGATGACGACGGTCACGCCGGCACCTCGATGGCGCGGAGGATCGCCTCTGTCAGCTGCTCGTCATCGTCCGGGTGGACGGTTCGGAGATCGAGGAGCACCCGGCCGTCGGCGATGCGGCCGACGACGGCCGGGCTGCCACGGCGCAGCGTCGCCAGGACGCGGGTTGCCGATCGGAGGGCGAGCGCCACGGCGAACGAGGGCAGCGTCTCCCCGGGCAGCGATCCGCCGCCCACGGTCGATTCGACGGCGACGACCTCGGCGGCCGTCGAGTCACCGAGCGACGCCGCCGATCCGCAGAGCGACGCGGCGACCGCCTCCGCGCGCTCCTGGATCGATGCCGCGGGCGTGGCGATCATCGACCAGACCGGGATGGCCTCGACCGCGCGGCCGGCCCGATACAGCCCGAGCGTGGCGGCCACGCCGGCCAGCGTCGCCTTGTCGGGCCGCATCGCCCGCGCCAGCGGATCGCGCCGCAGACGGGCGATCAGGTCGGCACGGCCCACGACGAGCCCGGCCTGCGGTCCGCCGACGAGCTTGTCGCCGCTGAACGTCACGAGGTCCGCGCCCGCCGCCAGCTGCTCCCGCGGCGTCGGCTCGTGCATCAGCCCGAACGCCTCGGTCGCCAGCAACGCGCCGGAGCCGAGGTCGTCGACGACGATCGCCCCGTGCGCGTGCGCCAGCCGGGCGAGCCCCCCGGGATCCGGCGCCTCCGTGAAGCCGTCCACCCGGAAGTTGGACGGGTGGACGCGCAGGACCAACCGAGCGCGGTCCTCCGATAACGGCGCCTCGAAGTCGCCGACCCGGGTCCGGTTCGTCGTGCCGACCTCGATCAGCCTGCCGCCGGCCCGCCGGACGATCTCGGGGATCCGCACGCCGCCGCCGATCTCGACGAGCTCGCCGCGCGACACGACCACGCCGCCGCCGCGTCCGGCGAGCCCGACCGCGAGTGCGAGCGCCCCGGCGTTGTTGTTGGTGACGAGCGCGTCCTCGGCGCCGGTCAGCGCGACGAGATGCTCCTCGGCCGTCCGGAAGCGCGCGCCGCGCCGGCCGGTGTCCTGGTCGAGCTCGAGCAGAAGGTACCCGCCGGCCGCCTCCTTGGCGGCGCGGATGGCCGCCTCGGGCCACGGCGCCCGACCCAGGTTCGTGTGCACGATGACGCCGGTCGCGTTGATGACGGGGGTCGCGCCGGCCCGCTCGAATCCCGCCAGCCGCGCCGCCAGCTCGTCCGCCAGCCCGTCGATGCCGAGGGGGTCGGCGCCCGCCGCCAGCCGGTCTCGCTCGTCCGCGACCGCCTCGCGCGCCACGCGGAGCATCGCGTCCGGTTCGCGCGTGCCGTCTCCCCGTCGCCGGGCGGCCGCCAGGACGGCCTCGACGCTCGGCGGACGGGGACGCTCGGTCGACATCGAACCTCCATGGCGGGAGCGCATGGGAGTCGAACCCACCGCGCCGCGCCGAGCGCCGCGCCACTGGTTTTGAAGACCAGGGGACCCACCGGGGCCCGACCGCTCCCGCGCGATGGTAGCCCTATCATCGACCGGTGGACGTGCTCAGACCCGCTCCGTTCCGCCTGACCGAGCTGACCGAGTGCGGCGGTTGCGCGGCCAAGCTCGGGGCCGACCTGCTCGCCGAGGCCCTCGCCGGGCTCGGCGCCGAATCGGCGCCCGGGGAGCTGATCGCCGGCCTCACGCCGCCCGACGACGCGGCGGTCTACCGGGTCAGCGACGAGCTCGCGATCATCGGCACGCTCGACTTCTTCCCGCCGCTCGTCGACGACCCGCGCACGTTCGGCGAGATCGCCGCGGCGAACGCGCTGTCGGACGTCTTCGCGATGGGCGGCCGGGTGCTGTTCGCGTTGTCGATCGCGGCGTTCCCCGAAGACCTGCCGCGGGACGTGATGGCCGAGATCTTCGCGGGCGCCTCCTCCAAGGTCCGCGAGGCCGGCGGGACGCTGGCCGGCGGCCACACCATCCGCGACCCCGAGCCGAAGTACGGACTTGCGGTAGTCGGCGCGGCGCATCCCGATCGGCTCCTGCGCAAGGGTGGCGCGCGTCCCGGCGACGTCCTGCTGCTGACGAAGCGGCTGGGGACCGGATTGCTCGTGTCGGGGTCCCGCCAGGGGCGGACCTCGGCGGCGGATCTCGCCGGCGCCGTCGATCAGATGCGCGCCCTGAACCGGGCAGCGTCCGAGGCGCTCGCCAGCGCCGGCGTCCGGTCCGCGACCGACGTCACCGGGTTCGGGCTGCTCGGGCACGGGCTCGAGATGGCGCGGGCGTCCGGGGTCCGGTTCGCCTTCGATGCGGCGGCCGTGCCGGCACTCCCCGGGGCGCGCGAGCTGGCCGAGGCCGGTGTCGAGACCGGCGGCGCCGCCCACAATCGCCGGTTCGTGGCGGGTTCGCTGGAGGTCGGAACGGGCGTCACCGCGGCGTCTGTGGCGCTGGCGCACGACCCGCAGACCAGCGGGGGCCTGCTGGCGGCGATCGCACCGGCGATGCTGGACGATGTCGAATCCCGCCTTGACCGGGCCGGCGTTCGGTCCTGGCGCGTCGGGCGTGTCGAGGCCGGCGGTGGCGTGGCCCTCGCATGAGCCATCGGGTGGACTGAAGCCGTGTCGCCTTTCCTGGCCCTCAAGGTTGTGCACATCGTGCTGGCGATCCTCGCCGTCGGCACGAGCGTCACGTCGACCTTCTGGCTCGCGCGTGCGGGCGTGGACCGCGACCGGCTCGTCTGGGCGCTCGACGGCGCCCGGCTGTTCGACCGGCGGATTGCCAACCCGGCGTACGTCCTCGTCCTGCTGACGGGGATCGCCATGGTCGCGACCGGCACGTACCGGTTCGACCAGGGCTGGATCGATGCCGCGATCGGGCTGTACCTGCTCATCGCCGCATTCGGCATCGTCGTCTTCCGGCCGGCCGCGAGGCTCCAGCGAGCCGAGGCCGCGGCCGATCCCACGTCCGCCGCCTACGCACGGATCGCGGCACGAACCTGGTGGTACAGCTGGCTGACGGTCGCGGTGGTGGCGATGATCGTGGTCCTGATGGTCACGAAGCCGATCTGAGCGGCTCCGGTGACATCACGCTGACTGACGCCACAGGATCCCGACTCAGAGCGGGATTTGCGACCAGAATGCCGTGATGTCACGGTCAAGGAAGCTTCCAGTCCTGATCGGCGCCGTTGCGGTGATCGGCCTCTGGGTAGCTGGCCTACGGGTATTGCCACTATTCACGGGTCCGGCGCTGCCCGCAGGTGCCATCCGTCTGCACATCGCCACCGAGGCCCCGAGCCTGTCCTTCAGCTGTATGGCCGCCTTGCTCGCGCCTGTCCGCGTGGCGACTTCCGGCAACGAACTCATCCTCGTCTCTGTCACGTCGGGCGAGACCGTGAAAGTCGTCTGGCCCAGCGGATTCGCGGCCTGGCAGGTTGGTGGACGCTCAGTCGTGGCTGATCCGTGGGGAAGCGTCGTCGGCAGAGACGGGGACGTGCTCGATAGCCTCGGAGGTGGCCTTGGCGCAGATGACGCGTTCCACATCTGTCCCTACGGAATCGTGTTCCAGCAGTGATGAGCACGTCTCCGGGTGACATTGGCGCACGCTGACCGATTCGTCGACGATCTGGCTCCGCTAGGCTTCCCGGACCATGAAGCAGGTGAACCGCGAGCCCCTTGTGACCGACGTCATCGGCATGGTCGTTGGCGTCGGGGCAATCGCCGTGGCATACACCCGCCAGTTCAACGAGATTGAGTACTTGCCCGGGGACATCCGGGGCGAGCCGTGGTTCGATCCTGCAGTCGCAGTCATCTTCACCGTCGCCGGTCTGTTCATCTTCCTAGTTGCTTCGATTAGGCTGCTCCAAGGCCTTAGGGCGCGGAGGAAGTAGTCAAGCTGCCCTACTGCCGTCAAGTAACACTGGCGCACGCTCACTGAGACAATTGTCCGTTCGTCGGACGCGTGATCGCGGCTACCGACCCGTTCGTCCTCTGCCCGACCGCGAGCGAGCCGGCTTGTCCTGCTCCGGGCAGACTTCATAGCGGTCCTTGCCGTGCTTCTTGGCGAGGTACATCGCGTAGTCGGCGGCGGTGATCAGGGCCTGCGCGTCGGCGGCATTGTCCGGATAGAGGCTGATCCCGATGCTGCAGGTCGCCGTCAGGCTCGACCGGCGCCGCCGGATCGGGGCGGCGACGGCGGCCCGGACCTTGTCCGCGACGTGGCACGCGCCGTCCCCGTGTCGTTGATGGTCTTGAAGTCATCGATGTCGAGGAACAGGACGGCGAACGGTTGGCGGTCCCGCTTCGCCCGGGCCAGGACGTGGCCCAGCCGATCCATCATCAGGTAGCGGTTGGGCAGCGAGGTCAAGGGGTCGTGCGTGGCGAGGTAATGCAGGCTCATCTCGGCCTGCTTGAGGTCGTTGATCTCGCGGGTCACGCCGAGCAGCCCGACGACCCGTCCGGCTTCGTCGTGCAGCGGGAGCTTGGAGGTGTGGGTCCAGTTGACGCGTCCGTCGGGTAGCGGCCGGCTCTCGATGAGCCCGCTGATCGGCTCGTCGGTGTCCATCACGCGAAGATCTTCGATGCGGGTCCGCTCGCCGAACTCCGTCCCGAACAGGTCGACGTCGCTCTTGCCGATCAGGTCGTCGGGCTCGACGTAGCCGAGGTTCCTGGCCATGCTCCGGCTGGCCCGGCGGATCCGCGCCTGCCGGTCCTTGACGTACACGCTGTCCGGCGTCGAATCGAGGAATGCCCGGAAGATGTAGCCATCATCCAGGCCGTGGTCGCCGTCCTCCGACGACGCTCCCGCTGTTCCGCCGAGCCGCACGTGCCTCCCTCCCGCAACATGGGGTCGTGCCCGGGGACACTATGCAGCAGAGCAGCTGCGCACGAGGGCCCGAAATGACCGAGGTCCGTGACATCGCGAACGCACCCCGCCTCGGCTTTGGCCGGACGGCGGTCGCCGTCATCGGCTACGCCGTGGCGATGGCCTATCTCGAGGCTGCCGTCGTCGTCTACCTGCAGACCGCGTTGAGCGCGAAGGTGGGCGCGGTCTTTCCGCTCCTGCCGGCGGATGAGACGACCGGGCTGATCGCGATCGAGGCCGGCCGCGAGGCGGCGACGATCGCGATGATCGCGGCGGTCGGCGTGCTCGCCGGCCGCACCTGGCTCGAGCGGCTGGCCTGGGGCGCGGTCGTGTTCGGGGTGTGGGACATCGGCTACTACGCCTGGCTGTACGTCTTCAGCGGCTGGCCGCCGACGCTCGGAACGCCCGACATCCTGTTCCTGCTGCCGGTGCCGTGGGTCGGGCCGGTCTGGTCGCCCATGGCGGTGAGCGCGGCGCTCGTGGGCGTGGGGCTCGCGGCGGCGTCGGCGATTCGTCGGGGGCGCGTCATCTCGATCGCGCGGTGGCACCTGGCCGCCGGCCTCGGCGGCGGGCTCCTCGTGATCCTGTCCTACACGCTCGATGCCGGGCGCCTGATCGAGGGCGGGATGCCGGGCCCGTATCCGTGGCCCGTGTTCGCCGCCGGCATGCTCGTGGCGCTCGTCGCGGCCGCCGACGCGCTCCGACGCGCCGTCGGCAGTTCGCACCCGAAGGACGGGTGATTCCGGGCGGCGTACACTCGGGCGGTCGGCACCCGCAGGAGGCCATTCGTGGCGAAGCCCTACGTGAGACTGACCCAGCCACTCGTGCGCGACACGAAGGACGGCGAGCTGCGTCCCGCGACCTGGGACGAGGCGCTCGACCGAACCGTCGCCGGGTTCCTGGCCGCAAAGGCGGCCCACGGCCCGACGACGTTCGGCACGTTCAGCTGCTCGAAGGCGACCAACGAGGTCAACTTCGCGGCGCAGAAGTTCAGCCGGACCGTGCTGGGCAGCAACAACATCGACAGCTGCAACCGGACGTGACACGCCCCTAGCGTCGCCGGTCTGGCGACCGTCTTCGGTGCCGGTGGCGGCACAAGTTCATACCGGGAGGTCGAGGAGACGGACCTGGTCGTCCTGTGGGGCAGCAACGCCCGCGAGACGCATCCGATCTTCTTCCACCACCTGCTGCGCGGCGTCCGCAACGGCGCCCGGCTGATTGCCGTCGATCCGCGCCGGACGTCCTCGGCGGAATGGGCCGACCTGTGGCTCGGTCTCGACGTGGGGAGCGACATCGCCCTGGCCAACGCCGTCGGGCGCGAGATCATCGCCGCCGGACTCGAGCATCGCGAGTTCATCGGGCACGCCACCGAGGGCTTCGAGGCGTACAAGGCCAAGGTCGACTCGTACACGCTCGAGTACGCCGCACGCGAGACCGGGGTCCCGGCCGACGCGATCCGGGAGCTCGCCCACGCGCTCGCGACCGCGCCGCGGGCGATGATCTGCTGGACGCTCGGGATCACCGAGCACCACAACGCCGTCGACAACGTCCTGGCGCTCATCGACCTGGTGCTGCTGACTGGGCACGTGGGTCGGTACGGGTCAGGGGTCAACCCGCTCCGTGGCCAGAACAATGTCCAGGGTGGCGGCGACATGGGCGCCCTGCCCGACCGCCTGCCCGGCTTCCAGCACGTGGAGAACGACGAGCTGCGGGCGCGTTTCGACGCGGAGTGGGGCGTGGCGGTCCCGCCGAAGCGCGGCTGGCACCTGTCGGAAATGTTCGATGCGATGGAGCGTGGCGAGCTGACCGCCGTCTACTGCATCGGCGAGAACCCGGTCCAGTCCGAGGCCGACCAGGAGCGCGCGATCCGGCTGCTGTCCGGGCTCGACTTCGTGGTCGCCCAGGACCTGTTCCTCACGAAGACGGCCGCGCTCGCCGACGTGGTGCTTCCGGCCACTGCGGCCTGGGCCGAGTCCGAGGGGACCGTCACCAACTCCGAGCGCCGCGTCCAGCGGATCCGGAAGGCCGTCGAGCCGCCCGACGGCGCCCGCGACGATCTCGCGATCATCTTCGAGCTGGCCAACCGGATGGGTGCCAGCTGGGGCGAGGCCAATGCGGAGGCGGTCTGGGACGTCGTGGCGAGAGCCTAGACATCAGCCCCGAGGACGCCGAGGCGCACGGCCTTGCTGAGGGCGAACGGGTGCGCGTCGTCTCGCGCCGTGGCCATGTCGAGGTCCCGGTGCGGATCGACGAGTCGCTCCGGCCCGGCCTGACGTTCATGACCCTCCACTTCCAGGACGACGTCGCCACGAACCTGCTGACCATCGACGCGACCGACCCGAAATCCGGCACCGCCGAGTTCAAGGCGACGGCGATCCGGATCGAGAAGCTGGTCGGAACCGCCGTCGGGTGACAACCGCGTGGGTCGGCCGGCCTCGAAGTCGAGGGGGGCACCCAGGCACGGGTCGCTCCCTTGGACCGATAGCGCGAACCCGACGAGATCGGGACTTACGCCGGCCTCACTACCGGGAGCCCGACAGCCCGGGCAGCCTCGGCGAGTCGGTCGTCGTAGGTGACGAACGCGCCCAATCCGTTGCTCATTTCGAGGGCGGTTGCGAGGTGGATGGCGTCCAACGCTCGCAACAGGGTGGGCACGACCGCAGCCGCTCGCTCCGCTACGCGCGCATCCAGCTCGAAGACGTCGATCATCGCAAGGATCGACCGTAGGCGATCAGGATCGTGTCGATATCGGGCCGCGGCCCGCCGAGTCGCAATGACTCCAACGCGACTCGTGATCACCCGCTCGGCTTCGACGTACCAGCGCAGCATGCTGGCTGTCTCCGCCTCCGGCACGACGAGTTTCACGATCGCCGAGGCGTCGACATACGTGACGGATGTCACCGGTATTCCTCGTCGCGCATCTCCCGCAGGATCTCCGACAGAGTTCGCCCGCTGGGGTCGGGAATGGCCGGTGGGGCCTGGAGCGTCCGGTGGTCCAGGGTCGCGGGCGTGATCCGCCCCTCCGCGATGAGCTGATCGACGATCGAGACGTGCCTCACGGGTCGTGGTCCGAGTTGGGCGACCGGCTGGCCGTGTTCGGTCACCTCGAGCGTCTCTCCGGCCTTGACCCGATCCAGGTAGACAGACAGGTTCTGACGCAATTCGCGAACTCCCACCCGGGCCGGCTCGGTCTCGCTCATGTAGCACATGGTAGCACAACCAGTCCGTAGGGACGCGGCTCGGCGCTCGGGTCGGCGAGCCCCGGACGATCCGGCGTTACACTCGGGAGCAATGGATCTCCACGTCATCGGTCCGCTGGCGTCCCCCACGGAGCGGGCGGCCGTGGACGCCGTCCTGGGCCAGCCAACCTCGGGCTGGACGGGGGGCGACCGTGATCCGGCGACCGACGGACACGCGGCGCGTGGGGGGCACGCAATCCGCGCGCGTCGCTCCGAGCTCCTGCCGGCGCTCCACGCGATCCAGGACCGCATCGGCTGGATCAGCCAGCCGGCGCTCAATTACGTCTGCAAGCGTCTCGCCGTCGCGCCCGCCGAGGCCTATGGCGTCGCGACGTTCTACGCGATGTTCGCCACCAAGCCGCGGCCGCCGGTCGTGGCGCACGTGTGCGACGACATCAGTTGTCGGCTGGCCGGTGCCGACCGCCTGTGCGACGACCTGGAGCGGACCCTCGGTCCGGCCGGGGAGCCGGTTCGCGACGGACGCGCGACCTGGCTCCGCAGCCCGTGCCTCGGGCTGTGCGACCGCGCGCCGGCGGCCCTGCTGACCGTCGCCGGCGAGGCGCACCGCGCGTTCGCCGTCGCCCCGGTGGACGCCGCCGGGATCGTCGCGCGGCTGGAGGCCGAAGGTGGCCCACTCCCTGACCCAGGCCCTGCCCCCGCCGGCGGCCATCACCAGGACGCGATCGCCGCAAGGCCGGCCCCCGCCACGTCCGAACGGCTCCTGGCCCGGGTCGGCGTCGTGGATCCAGCATCGCTCGACGACTACCGCGCCCGCGGCGGCTACGAGGCGCTGGCGCGAGCGATCGAGCTCGGCCCGGCGGCGGTCATCGCGGAGGTGGTCGCGTCCCGGCTCATGGGACGCGGCGGTGCCGCCTTCCCGACCGGGCGCAAGTGGGCGGCAGTGGCCGCCCAGCCCGCCCAGCCGCACTACCTCGTCTGCAACGCGGACGAATCGGAGCCCGGGACGTTCAAGGACCGCGTCCTGCTCGAGGGCGATCCGTTCCTCCTCGTCGAGGCGATGACGATCGCGGCGTTCGCCACGGGCTGCTCGACCGGCTATCTCTACGTCCGCGGCGAGTACCCGGAATCCGAGGGCCGGCTTCGCCACGCGATCGAGGTGGCGCAGGCCGCCGGCCTGCTCGGCCACGACATCCTCGGCTCGGGCGTCGCCTTCGACGTCGTCCTCCGGCGTGGCGCCGGTGCCTACATCTGCGGCGAGGAGACGGCCCTGTTCGAATCGATCGAGGGCAAGCGAGGGGAGCCGCGCAACAAGCCGCCGTTCCCGGTCGAGGTCGGGCTGTTCGGCAAGCCGACGGTCGTCAACAACGTGGAGACGCTGGCCAACGTGCCGCTGATCGTGCGCCACGGGGGCGCGGCGTTCGCGGCGATCGGGACCGAGGGCTCGACCGGACCGAAGCTGTTCTGCCTGTCGGGTCACGTCGCGCGGCCGGGCGTCTACGAGGCCGAGTTCGGGGCGACGCTGCGCGACCTGATCGAGCTGGCCGGCGGGGTCCCGGGTGGCCGGCCGATCAAGGCGATCCTCCTCGGTGGAGCCGCGGGCGTGTTCGTCGGACCGGACGCCCTGGACACGCCGCTCACGTTCGAGGGGACGCGTGCGATCGGCGCGACGCTCGGCTCCGGGGTCGTGATGGTGTTCGACGAGACGGCCGACCTGGTCGGCACGCTCCGCCGGATCGCCCAGTTCTTCCGCGACGAGTCGTGCGGCCAGTGCGTCCCGTGCCGCGTCGGCAGCGTGCGGCAGGAGGAGCTCCTCGCTCGGCTGGCCGACGGGTCGCGGGTCCGGCCGCGCGAGGCGGAGCTGGCCCTGCTGCGCGACATCGGCCAGGCGATGCGGGACGCCTCGATCTGCGGCCTGGGACAGACGGCCTCGTCGGCGATCGAATCCGCGTTCCGCCAGCCCGCGCTGGTGGCGCCGTGACGGGTCACGCCGCTCCCGTCCCCGAACCGGCCGTGCCGCGGCCGGATCCCGTGCCGGCGCCGCTCTCCTCGATCCTGCTCAACCCGCCAGCCCGACCGAGCCGGCCGCCGGCGCCGCCGCCGGTCGAGGCGCCGCCGCCCGTCGAGCTGACGATCGACGGTACGGCCGTGACGGTGCCGGCCGGCTCGACCATCCTCGATGCCTGCCGTGAGCAGGGGATCGACACGCCGACGCTGTGCTACGCGGAGAACCTGAAGCCGGTCAACGTCTGTCGCGTCTGCGTGGTCGAGGTGGCGGGCTCGCGTGTTCTCGTGCCGGCCTGCTCCCGCAGGGTCGAAGCCGGGATGGAAGTCCAGACCGATTCCGAGCGAGTGCGGCTGTCGCGCAAGGTCGTGCTCGAGTTCCTCGGGTCGTCGGTCGACATGGGCCTGGCCGGGCCGGCGACGCCGGATGGCTCGATGGCGGCATACGCCGCGCGCTACGGTGCCGACCCGACGCGGTACGGCCCGCCGGCTGCGCCGGCCGGCGCGGGCGAGCGCGACGCGCACGAGGCGGGTCACCATCACGCCCCGGCCGGCGATGCCGCCGCGTCGACGGTCGCCCAGCCGGTCAAGGTGGACAACGGGCTGTACGTCCGCGACGACTCGCGCTGCATCCTCTGCTACAAGTGCGTCGAGGCGTGCGGCGAGGATGCCCAGAACACGTTCGCGATCGCCGTCGCCGGGCGGGGCTTCGACGCCCGGATCTCGACCGAGTCGGCGGTCCCCCTGCCCGAATCGGCCTGCGTGTACTGCGGCAACTGCATCGGCGTCTGCCCGACCGGCGCGCTGATGTTCAAGTCCGAGTTCGACATGCGCGAGGCGGGCACCTGGGACGAATCGGCCCAGACCGTGACCGACACGATCTGCCCGTACTGCGGCGTCGGTTGCGCGGTCAGCCTCCACGTCCAGGACGAGCGAATCGTCAAGGTCACCTCGCCGGCCGACTCGTCGGTGACCGACGGCCACCTCTGCATCAAGGGCCGTTTCGGGTTCGAGTTCGTGAACAGCCGGCCGGGCCGCTGATCGGGCGGCCAACGGGGCCGAGCGGCTTTGGGGGACGGGCGCCGTGGCCGGGTGTTCGCCAATGGGCCGGGTGATCGCCGGGGCCGGGCGTCCACGCGAATTGGGGCCTGGGAGACGGCATTTCCTGGCCCGAACCCAATACCGTGGTCGCTACGTCCAGCGAACGGGCCCGCCGGGGGTATCCAGGAACTCGACGCGGTTGCCGTCGATGCGAACCCAGACGATCGCGTCCCCCGGCCACGGATCGCCGGCGGTGAGCGCTCGGACGGCATCGCACGTGTGAGCCGGGTAGGCCGCCCGAAGGGTTGCCTCGAAGGATCGGGCGAGTTCGCGGTTCGCCGCCGTTGACCGAAGGATCAGCATTCGGGACGTCGTCCAGTCGACGCCCGGGCCGACGAGCCTCGACGATCCCAGAGATGCCGCCTTGTCTGCCGACCAGCGGATCTGCTGCTCGAGTCGTGCGATCGTCGAGTACGCCTCTGCGGCGACGAACAGTCGCTCATTGGGGCGCTCGACCTTCGGGCGCTCCAGGACGACGTCGACGACACCCCGGAATGGGCGAACGACCGGCACCTCGACGTGTGGACGCCAGGCTGGCGTCAGGCGTCGGAGCACGGCTTCGATCATGCGCGACTGGTGGCGGTCCGTGAGCCTGGGACCGCTCCCCGGGTAGAACCGCAGGCTGAGGTCCGCGCCAAGCGCTACGGCCAAGGCTGCCAGGGTCTCGAGGCTCGGGTTGGCAACGCCTGCCTCGACGCGGCCGACGAACGATCGATCGAGGCCGGCGACCGACGCGACGCGAGCGAGCGTCGTGCCACTGTCGATCCGGAGGTGCTCGATCTCCATGCCGATCGACCGGCGCAGGGCCCGCACGCGGCGCTGCGCTTCTCGGCTGACCGGGGAGCGAACTGCGGGCATCGTTGCTGCAATTCGCCGCGATCGAGCCGACATGGGCACGGTCGGAGGGCACTCGAGCACCGATCCGTGCCTGGCAGGCCCGACTCCGCGGCCAAGGGGCCCGCCCGTCTGTGTCCGATGCAGAATTGCTGCCTGCCAGGTCCGGGCCTCCGCCGTCGGGCCAACGCGGCCGCATAGCGTGGTCGGGGAGTCGCTGCGGCAACGCGTCGCAGGGTCGCCACTGCATGCGTCGTGGACCGCCGTGCGCGACGACGCTCCCGCCGGATCTCAGCCCAGGCCGCTCAGGACGCGCAGGTCGATCCGCCCGTCGTGGCTGTAGACGTTGAAGCCGTCACCGCGCAGGAACCCGACCAGCGTCACGCCGAGTCGCTCGGCCGTGTCGATCGCCAGGTCCGACGGCGCCGACACCGCGCAGATGATCGGGATGCCGGCCACGGCGGCCTTCTGGACGATCTCGAAGCTGACCCGCCCCGAGACCATCAGGATCCGTTGGTGCAGCGGGACCGCGCCGGCCAGCACCTGCGAGCCGATCAGCTTGTCGAGCGCGTTGTGGCGACCCACGTCCTCGCGAATGGCGACCAGCTCACCGCGTGGCGTGAACAGCGCGGCCGCGTGGAGGCCGCCGGTCTCCTCGAACGCACGCTGGGCGGCGCGCATGAGGTCCGACAGCGCGAGGATCACCGCGCGGGACACCACCGGGCCGGACGGGATCGGGTCGCAGCGGATCGCGACTTCGTCGATCGACGCCTTCCCGCAGATCCCGCACGACGCGGTCGCGACGAAGTGGCGTTCGGCCACGGCACCCTCGTCGAAGAACTTCGACAGCCGGACGACGATCGTGTCGTCCGGCTGGGCGAGCGTGACCGGGTCGCCGGCGCTGGTGGTGATCGCCTCGTCGCCGCGGATCAGGCCCTCGGAGCGGAGGAAGCCGACGGCCAGCTCCGCCTCGTGGCCGGGCGTCCGCATGGTGACCGCCACAGCAACCGGATCCTGGTGCGGGCCGGCGGCCCGGATCTCGAGCGGGGCCTCGCCGACCACGCGGTCGTCACGGACCTCGAGCGACTCCCCGCGAACGGCCACGATCCGGCGGCTCGAGATGTGGCGGACCGGCGGCTGGCGGACGTCGCGCATGGCGGCATGATAGGCGGGAGATGGACGACGACCCGGTCCTGACGCCGACCCGGCGCGACGCCCTGGCGGGAGCGCGACGCGCCGTCCTGGCAACGATCGCCCCCGACGGGCGGCCGCGGCTCGTCCCGATCTGCTTCACGCTCGACCCGGACCGGCCCGTCCTGTACTCCCCGCTCGACGACAAGCCCAAGCGCACCGCCGACATCCACGATCTCGCGCGCGTCCGCGACCTCCGACACGATCCACGCGTCACCCTGCTCGTGGACACGTGGGACGAGGATTGGTCGCAGCTCGCGTGGACCCGGTGCGAGGGTCGGGCCTCGCTGCTGGAGCCAGACGGGCCGGCCGCCCCCGAGCATCATGCCGCGGTCGTCGGGCTCCGCTCGAAGTACCCGCAGTACGCGACCCATGACCTGGCCGCTCGGCCGATCGTCCGGATCGAGCTGGAACGTGCGACCGGCTGGATCGCGTCGGACGCGCCGCCTGGTCAGCCTGAACAGCCTCCAAGAAGTCGCGCGGGTCGGTGACGCTCCGCCGCAGCCTGCGGGCGCCGGTCCATGGCTTCGAGCCTGGTCCGCGGGACCTGGAGCCCAGGCACCGATGACCACGAGTCAGCCGGTGGTTGCTCGTCGGGTGGGCGTTGCATCCCCTGGGCTGTGGATTCCGCGGCGGTCCGCCGGTCGGCCCGGTCAGGTCCGCCGTTCAGGCGACGAGTTGCCCAAGGCGTGCGCCAACCGTCGGCGGACGACTTCGCCGGCCGACGCAACGCGCACCGGCCGCGCCGACCGAGCCCGCCGAGCGCCCCCGCCTCGAGCCCGGAGGCAAGCTAGCGCTCCAGGAAGACGGCGCTGCCGGTCGGTCGCAGGCAGTGCGTCGAGCTCATCGCCTGGAGGTACCCGCCGGCATTGAGCAGCGCCACCATGTCGCCCTCGGCGACCGGGGGTATCGCGTACCCCTCGGCGAACACGTCCCCGGCCTCGTTGATGTGCCCGGCGACGGTGACGGTCTCGGTTCGTGGCGCATCGGCCGCCCGGCACACGACCAGCTCCTGCGCGAAGCGGTAGATGAAGTAGGCACAGTTCAGGTTCCAGCCGATGTCGAGCCCTACGAAGGTCACGGTCCGCCGCCGCTCCACGGTCACGACCTCGCCAAGCAGGATCGCGGCATCCTTGCTGAGGTAGTCGCCGGGCTCGCAGGCAACGACGACGTCGAGACCGCCGAGGTGTCGCGCCAGTGTCGCGGCATACGCGTCGAGGTCGATCCCCCGCTCGTCCGCCCGGGCCGGCGCGCCGAGCCCGCCGCCGACGTTCACCTCGGCGATCGGGCAGCCGGCCGCTCGCAGGCGGTGGACCGCCTCCACGGCCCCGGTCAGCGCCGCCTCGAACCCGGGCAGGCCGTCCGCCAGCCAGCCCGAGCCGGCATGGAAGTGGGCCGTGTCGATCGTCAAGTCGTGGCGGCGCGCCGCGGCGATCGCGTCGTCGAGCCGTTCAGGCCCGATCCCGAACTTGGTTGGCCGGTCGCCCGAGTAGTGGAGATGGTCGTTGTAGCCGGCGCCTGCCCCCGGGTCGACGCGGACGCCGATCGCCCGCCCGGGCGCCCGACGCCCGTAGCGCTGGATCTGGCTGATGGCGTCCAGGTTGACGTGAACACCCCGTCCGAGCAGCACGTCCAGGTCGCGTTCCGAGACGTTGGTCCCGGTGAAGCTGACCTCGTCCGGGCGCCAGCCGCATTCGATGGCGCGCTCGACCTCGCCGGGCGAGCAGGCGTCGATGCCCACGCTTCGCGCGGAGCCGGGGGTGCCCAGCCCGCGAAAGACACCGAGCACCTCCGGCATCGGGTTCGCCTTCATCGCGAAACGGAGACGGAACGGCAGACCGGCCCCGGCCAGCGCCGCCTGCATCCGCCGGGCGTTCTCCGCGAAGCGGGTCAGGTCGTAGACAAACAGCGGCGTCCCGTGCTCTCGGGCGAGGCCCTCGGCGTCGTGCCCGGCGATCGTGAGCCGTCCGCGCTCGATCTCGAGGCCAGGACGGACCCACCAGGGAGCGGCGCCGATCACGGACGCGAGGTCAGCCGGCGCGGGTCGCCGTCGCCGGCGTTGCCCTCGAACGGTTCGGCGTCCAGCGGTCCGGGCCTTCCTCGACGGCCACGCCGAGCGCCTCGAGCAGATGCTCCGACGAATGCGAGATCTCGGCGATGGCCGCCTCGAACGCGAACGCGTTCCGCGAGGACGGCGTTCGGTAGCCGCTGATCTTGCGGACGAACTGGCGGGCGGCCGCCTCCAGCTCACCGGTGGTCGCGGCCGTTTCGGCCCGCCGCAGGGTCTTGATGCTCCGGCACATGGCCCGAGGGTACAACGAGGCGCGAATCCGACGGACGTCCGCGCGCGGGACGGGACATTCGACTCTGGTGCCGGCGCCCGGTCGCGCCGACCATGTGCCGCGATGTCCGAGGCCGTGTTCCCCGACAAGTCCAACCCGCCGACCGCCGGGGCGTTCCTGCGTGCCGTCGGGTCGTCCGGAGCCCGCTGGAGCCGGCTCGACAGCTGGGCCCGCGAGACGTACGACGTCGAGGGCGAGCCGAACTTCTTCGGCGCCAAGTCCGGATGGGCCCTTCGGTACCGGCGCGCCGGCAAGGCCCTGTTCACGCTGATCCCCGGGACCAACGGCTTCTCTGCCGTCGTCGTCGTGGGACCCACCGTCTGGCCGGCGACCGCCGATCTCGAGCTCAGCGGGCCGACGCGGGCCGCGCTGGAGGCGGCACATCCCTATCCTGAGGGCCGCTGGGCCTGGTTCGACGTCCCCGACGACGACGCCGTGGCCGACGTCATCCGGCTGGTCAGCCTCAAGGCACCCCCGCCGAGGCGCCGTCTCGCGGCGGCGTCCGCCCGCGGCTGACCCGACCGGCCGTCCTCACGGACCGGCTAAGCTGCGGGCATGGAACCCTTCCGGACGATCATCGAGCCGTTCCGGATCCACGCGGTCGAACCGATCCGGATGACCACGCGCGACGAGCGCGTCGAGGCGATCGAGCTCGCCGGGCGGAACCTGTTCGCGGTCCATGCCACGGACGTCATGGTCGACCTGCTCACGGACTCGGGGACCGGCGCGATGAGCCGCGACCAGTGGGCGGCGATCCAGCACGGTGACGAGTCGTACGCCGGCTCACCGTCGTGGTTCGCGTTCCTGGACGCCGTGACGGAGCTCTGGCCGTTCTGCCACGTCATCCCCACGCACCAGGGACGGGCGGCCGAGAAGATCCTGTTCTCGGTCATCGGCGGCCCCGGCAAGGTCATCCCGAACAACACGCACTTCGACACGACCCGCGCGAACGTGGAGGCGACCGGCGCGGAAGCCGTCGACCTGGTCATCGCCGAGGGCCGCGACCCGTCGGCCATCCACCCGTTCAAGGGCAACATGGACGTGGTCGCGCTCGAAGGCCTGCTGGCGGCCCGAGCCGCCGACGTCCCGGTCGTCTTCGTGACCATCACCAACAACTCCGGCGGCGGCCAGCCGGTCTCGCTCGAGAACCTGCGCGCCGTCCGCGCGGTGTGCGACCGATTCGGGGTGCCGCTCTTCCTGGACGCCTGCCGGTTCGCCGAGAACGCCTGGTTCATCAAGACTCGCGAGCCCGGGCAGGCCGATCGCTCGATCCCCGACATCGTCCGGGAGATGGCATCGCTGGCCCACGGCATGACGATGAGTGCCAAGAAGGACGGGCTGGCCAACATCGGCGGCTGGCTGGCGATGAACGACGACCACCTCGCCGCCGCGTGCCGGAACCTGCTGATCCTGACCGAGGGGTTCCCGACTTATGGCGGCCTGGCCGGCCGCGACCTCGAGGCGATCGCGCAGGGCCTCCGCGAGGTCGTCGCCGAGGACTACCTGCAGTACCGGATCCGCTCGACCGCGTACCTCGGCGACGCGCTCCATGCCGCGGGCGTCCCCCTGGTCAGGCCGTTCGGCGGGCACGCGATCTACCTCGACGCGCGGGCGTTGCTCCCGCAGATCCCGCCGCTCCAGTACCCGGGCCAGGCGCTGGCGATCGCGCTCTACGTCGAAGGCGGGATCCGCGGCTGCGAGATCGGAACGGTGATGTTCGGCCGCCACCCGGACGGCTCGGAGGGGCCGGCGGCGATGGACCTCGTCCGCCTGGCGATCCCGCGCCGGACGTACACGCAGAGCCACATCGACTACGTCATCGAGGTCGTCCAGCGCGTCGCCGAACGCGCCACCGACCTGCGCGGGCTGCGGATGGTCCAGCCCGAACCGCCGTCGTTACGGCACTTCACGGCGCGGTTCGAACCGATCGCGTGATGATCGCTGGCACTCAGCCGGCGCGGGCGTATCTCCATTGGAACGCGCCGGTGTAGCAGTGCCCGAGCGCCAGGCACGCGCCGCCGGTCAGGTCCCACTGGCGGGAGTAGACGTACGGCCCGCGATCCACGACGGGGACCGTGATCGTGCGACCGTTGGCGGGATTGCGGAAGGTGATGAGGGTTCCGCAGGGCAGGTCGCGGTGCGCGACGCCGAGCAACTGCTGGGTCATCGCGTAGCCGCACGCGGTTCGCTTGCCGTAGAACTCGGGGCCGTACCACGACACGTTGCCATCCCAGCGCCACGGGTTCAGGCTCACCGAGCCCGCAGCCGCGGCAGGCTGGGCGGGTCGAACCGGAGCCGGGAGCGGCTCGGTTCGCTGGGACGGTTCGAACAACGTCGAACCTCGATCCAGGTTCCCGCCTGAGCGGGCCCCCGGATCAGGGGGCTGAATCATCATCACCGTCCCGCGGACAAGCGCCGCGACCTCGACCTGTCTGAAGAGGCTCGAATCCACCTGGGAGCTGGGATTGGGGACCCACGAACCCACGGAACCGGGGACGGCGACCAGGGCGAGGGCGGCGATGAGCGCCGTACTCGCGACGACTCTGGGGCGTCGCACGTCTGGCCCAACATAGCATGGAACGCGCATCGCGAGGATTTCCGAGGGATGCGCGACGAAATCCGGAGCGTGTCAGGATCGTTGCAATGTCACGCGCGCACGCCTCTCGTCGCTACCGGGTGGCCGGGCCGCTCGATCTCCGCCGGACGCTTTCGCCACTGGCGCGCGGCCCCGCCGACCGGTCGCTCCGCTTCGCGCCCGGTCGCGCCTGGCGGGCCACCCGGACACCCGACGGGCCCGCCTCCCTCGCCATGACCCAGCTCGCCGACGAGATCGTCGTCGAGGCCTGGGGACCGGGCGCGGAGTGGGCGCTGGCGGCGGTCCCCGAGCTGCTCGGCCTCACTGAGCCTGGCGCACCGGTTGCCTGGAGCCACCCGGTGCTGGCCCGACTTGCGCGCCGGTTTCCCGGCGTCCGGGTTCCGCGCAGCCGCGCCGTGCTCGAATCGCTCGTCCCGGCGATCCTCGAGCAGAAGGTCATCGGCGAGGAGGCGCGACATGCGCTGCTCGGGCTGCAACGGATGCACGGCGAACCCGCGCCGGGACCGGCGGACTGGGGCCTGCGGCTGCCACCGACGCCCGAGACCCTCGCCGGCCTCCCCTACTACGCCTACCACCCGTTCGGTGTCGAGCGGCGGCGCGCCGACCTGATCCGGCGGATCGCCGCTCGCGCGGCCTGGTTCGAGGCGATCGTCGACCTGCCGCTCGTCGACGCCTACGCACGGCTGACGGCGGTTCCCGGGATCGGGCCGTGGACGGCGGCCGAGGTGGGGGTCCGTGCGCTCGGCGACGCGGACGCTGTCAGCGTCGGGGATTTCCACCTGCCGAACCTGGTCGCCTTCGCGCTCGCGGGCGAGCCACGCGGGACGGATGCCCGGATGCTCGAGCTGCTCG
>JACQEF010000128.1 GCA_016200745.1 Chloroflexota bacterium
GCGCCGGGTACGATCTGGCCGGGGCCGATGGAACCTTCGAACTGCTGCTTCGAGAAACGCTCTCGCCCAACGCGCGCTTCTTCAATGTGCTCAGCTACGAGGTGACCACGCGCATGACGGCGGCGCACGATACGCACACGGCGGCGTCGGTCACGGTGGAGGTGGATGAGGCGGTGCAGTCGGCAGGCGCAACGGGGACTGGCCCCGTCTGTGCCCTCGATTCAGCGCTGCGGCAATGCCTGGCCGCTAGCTATCCGGCGGTGGTCGAGGTACGGCTCACGGACTACAAAGTGCGCGTGCTCGAACCGGGGAAAGGGACCGCCGCCAAAGTGCGGGTGCTGGTGGAATGGACCGACGGCCACAGTAGCTGGACCACAGCGGGCGTCTCCGCCAACGTCATCGAAGCGAGCTGGCTGGCGCTGACGGATTCATTACGCCTGGAGTTGCTGCGCCTCGTTGGAGCCGGTCAGGCCCCGGTGCACATCGAAGACTATTCCTGGGCGGTGTAGGACCGTAACGGCGATTCAGTCCCTGGCGAGCTATACTCGTCAGGAAACTGAATATGCGCCTTCATAAATGGCTCCCCATGATAGTATTGGCCGCCGCGCTGGCGTGCGCGCAGACCAAGCCACGCGGACGTGAACTCGGCATCCGGCTCGAAGGGACGCCCGGGCCCCTGAACGCAATCACGGACGTCGCGGGCGTCGAGGTGGGGCATCGAACGATCATTTCCGGCGCTAATGTACGCACGGGCGTAACCGCCGTCTGGCCGCGCGGCAAGCAGTCGAACGATCCGGTGTTTGGCGGATTCTTCTCGCAGAATGGCAATGGAGACATGACCGGCACGCACTGGCTCGAAGAGTCGGGCTTCCTCGACGGACCGGTGCTCATCACCAACACGCATAGCGTGGGCGTGGTGCGAGACGCTTACCTGGCTTGGCTGGTGAAGAACAAGCGGGCGCCCGGAACGAACGTCTTCGCCGGCGGCTTCTATACGTATCCGGTGGTGGCCGAGACCTACGACGGCTTTCTGAACGACATCAACGGATTCCACGTCAAGCCGGACGACGTCAGCCTGGCGCTGGAGAGCGCGGCGGGTGGCGCGGTGCCGGAAGGCAACGTGGGCGGCGGCACCGGCATGGTCTGCCACGAGTTCAAGGGCGGGATCGGGACGGCGTCGCGCGTCATCCCCGAGGCGTTCGGCGGCTGGACGGTCGGCGTCCTGGTCCAGGCAAACTACGGCCGGCGCGGCCTGCTCCGGGTGGACGGCGTGCCGGTCGGCGAGGCGATCCCGGTCGGCGACGTGCCCAGCCCGTACCGGCCGGAGGACGATGAGGGGCCGCCCGAGAGGCCGCCGCCTGGCTCCGGCTCGATCATCGTGATCGTGGCCACCGACGCGCCGCTGTTGCCGCACCAGTGCGAGCGCCTGGCCCAGCGGGCCGGGCTGGGGATCGCCCGGATGGGCGGGACCGGGGGCAACTCGAGCGGCGACCTGTTCCTCTGCTTCGCGACGGGCAACCGTGGCCTGCCGGGGATCACGTTCGCGGCGGATCCGCGATTCACGATCGAGGTTCGGGCGGTCAACGACCACGTCATCAACGGGCTGTTCGAGGCGGTCATCGAGTCGACCGAGGAGGCGATCCTCAATGCCCTCGTCGCCGCCGAGACGATGACGGGGCGGGACGGGATCACGGCCCACGCGATCCCGCACGACCGCCTGATCGAGGTGATGGAGCGATACGGCCGGAGTCCGACGCGCGGCTGAGCCGAGGGTCCAGGTGGCGGCGGCGGCACCGGACCCTTCGGTCAGCGAACCGAAACCGGAGGCTCAGCCCGCGGCGACCGCGACCGGCTTCTCGATCGGAACGCCGATCAGGCTGCCGTACTCCGTCCAGCTACCGTCGTAGTTGCGGACGCGGCTGTAGCCGAGCAGCTCGTGGAGCACGAACCAGCTGTGCGACGACCGCTCCCCGATCCGGCAGTACGCGATCACGTCCTTGTCGGGGGTGATGCCCTTGGCCTCGTACAGCGAGGCGAGCTCCTCGGCACTCTTGAACGTGCCGTCCTCCCGGACGGTCTGGGCCCACGGGATCGACGCGGCACCCGGGATGTGGCCGGCCCGCTGGGCCGTCTCGCTCATGCCGGGAGGGGCGATGATCTCGCCGCTGAACTCGGCCGGGCTGCGAACGTCGACCAGCGCCAGACCCGGATCGCCGAGCCGCGGCAGGATGTCGTCGCGGAAGGCGCGCAGGCTGAAGTCAGGTTCGGGCAGCTGGTAGCCCGTCGCGGCAGGGGTCGGCACGTCGACGTCGAGCGCGAGACCCTTGTCCAGCCAGAACTTGCGCCCGCCATTGAGGATGCGCACGTCGTGATGGCCGTACAGCTTGAGTTGCCAGTACGCCCAGGCCGCGAACCAGTTGTTGTTGTCGCCGTACAGCACGATCGTCGTGTCCGGCCCGATGCCGGATTCGGACAGGAGCCTGCTGAAGTCCTCGCGGCCGGCAATGTCGCGCCGGATGCCGTCGGCCAGCTGGCTGGTCCAGTTCCAGCCGATCGCGCCCGGAATGTGGCTCTGCTCGTAGGCGGTCGTGTCCACGTCGACCTCGACGAAGCGGACCTTCGGGTCGGTGAGGTGGGCGAGGGCCCAGTCGCTGTCGACGAGGGCCGTGTCGCTGGCGTATCCGTGGCTCATGGATGGATCCTCCAGGAATGGGTCGAGAAGTCCGGGACGCTGGCTTCGCGGCGTTCCGAGGATCAGCCGCCCGACGTCAGTCGATCGCGGCGGCTAAACTCGGCCAGCCGCTCGGTACACGCCGCGGCCATCCGCTGCGCCTGGCGCACGATCCAGGGATCCACCCGGCTCGAGTCCTCGATTGCGATGGACGGCCCGAGCGGACCGTCGTCGACGACGATGCCCGAGCTGTTGCGGTAGTCGGACATCCAGTTCGCCTGGAGCTGGAGCGCCACGTCGGCCACCACCGCCGGGCTGAACAGCCAGTCGAGGTAGCTGACGTTCAGGCGATCGGCGATGTCCGCGACGCGAACCGGGTGCCCGCGTTCGATCCGAGCGAGCAGGTCGATCACCCGTAGCGCCGCGAACGGGTCGCCCGCCTCGGCCACGATCGGCGGGTCGGCGAGCGGATTCGGCAACCCGGCGGGAGCCGGCCGCAGGGCACCCAGGCCGATGGCGGGGACGATGGTTTCGGTCACGGGGTCGGTCATCTCCGACTGAATCACTAGGGATTGGCGGAAGCCTACCACCGGATCGCGCCTGGCACCATCGGCCGTGCCCGATCGGTCGTCCACCCGGCATACGAAGCTTCACCGGGTCGGCGACCCGCCCGCAACCGTTCTGCGGCATGCTTGATGATGCCGGGTCCTGGACCCGGCGGCCGGCTCGCGTCGCGAGTCGGTCCTCGTCAGCGCGACACGAGCACGATGCCCCCGATGGACCCCGACTCGATCCCGACCGAACCGATCATCGATCCCGGGCCGCTGGACGCGACCGATGTCGCGCCCGGCCCCTCCCAGGCTTCGGGATCCCGGACGGCCGGTCGTGGACGCGGGGCGGCGATCCGCCGGGCGGCCATCGGGCTCGTGCTCGCGCTGACGTTCATCGTCGGGATCGGGGTCGGCCGCCTGGTGCCGGCCGCCGAGGGCGGGGCCGGCGGCGAGACCCCGGCCCCGACCGGTCATCCGAGTTCCGCGCAGGAGCTCGCGCTGATCGGCGAGGCGTGGAACATCCTCCACGAGCAGTACGTCGGCAAGGACCAGCTCGACGACCAGGCGCTCGCGTACGGCGCGATCGACGGGCTGACCCAGGCGGTCGGCGACACCGGCCACACGTCGTTCCTCACCCCCGAGGAACGGGCCGCGCGCGCCGACGAGCTTTCCGGGTCGTACGTCGGCATCGGCGTCCGGATCGACACCGCGCCCAATGGGTTCCCCGTCGTCGACAAGGTGTTCAAGGGCAGCCCGGCCGAGAAGGCGGGGCTCAAGACGGGCGACGAGCTGACCGCGGTCGACGGCAAGAGCACGGCGGGCCACAGCCTCGACGACGTCGCCGGGTGGGTGCGCGGCGAAGCCGGAACCACGGTCAGGATCAAGGCCCGGAGCGGGCCGCAGGGCGTCGAGCGCGAGGTCAGCATCGTCCGGGCGGCCGTCGCGGAGGTCGTGGTGTCCTGGACGATGATCCCGGGGACGAAGACCGCGTTCCTCCGCCTCGACCAGTTCTCGAACGGGTCGGCCGACGACGTGAAGGCGGCGCTCGTCGAGATCAAGGCGGCCGGCGCCGACCGGCTGATCCTCGACCTGCGCGGCAACCCGGGCGGCTACGTCAATGAAGCCGTGGGCGTCGCGAGCCAGTTCCTGTCGGGTGGCGACGTCTATATCGAGCGCGACGCTGCCGGCCAGGAGACGCACCACCCGGTCTCGGCGGGTGGCGTGGCCATGGAGCTCCCGCTCGTCGTCCTCGTCGACGGCGGCACCGCCAGCTCGGCCGAGATCGTGACGGGGGCACTCCAGGACGCCGGCCGAGCCGAGATCGTCGGCGTCAAGACCTACGGGACCGGCACCGTCCTCGGCGAGTTCCCGCTCGCCGACGGCTCCGCGCTGCGGGTGGGCACGGTGGAGTGGCTGACACCGAAGGGCCGCCGGATCTGGCACGAAGGCATCGTCCCGGACGTGATCGTGGAGCGGAAGGCGGACGTCGTGCCCCTCGGTCCCGACGACATCCAGGCCATGACCGCCGCCCAGGTGGCCGCGATGACCGATCCGCAGCTGAAGCGGGCACTGAGCGTCGCGACGGCCTCGACGCCGCCGGCCTGAGATCAGGCGGTCAGCGACCGCCAGCGCCAGGTCATCGTCGCGATCAGCGGCCGTCCGGGCTCCACGATCGCCGGCTCCAGGTTGAGCGCGTCGGGCGGGGCGGTCTGCGGCTCGACGCAGAGCGCCTCGGTCGGGACCGTGTAGACCACCCAGTCGCGGCAGTCGGATTCGATGGTCAGCTCGAGGAACCCCGGCCAGCGCAGGACGGGGGGCCGTCGGAGATCCGTGAAGCAATCGTCCCAGGGTCCCGGCACCGGCGGGATCCGGTCGAGCGTCGTGATGCCGCCGGCATCGCGGACGTACATCGAACCCGCGTCGAGGTCGAGCTCGACGGGCGGCGTCAGCGATGCGGTGCCACCTGCCGGGTCGCTCGCCGCCAGCTGCCGGCGGAACCACGGGTGCCAGCCCATCGACGCCGGCATCGGCTCTTCGGCGTGCAGCTCGAGCCGGATGTCGAGTCGCCCCTCCCCGAGCTCGACGTGCTGGACCGCGCGCCCGGAGAACGGCCAGTCCGGTCCCAGCGCGGTGCCGATCGTCTGCACGTCGAGCCGGTGCCACGACCGATCCATGACGGTGCCGTGGATCGCGTGCGGCGGCAGCTCGATCGGGAGCTGGTAGGGCTTGCCCCGGAAGGTGAAGCGGCCGTCGCGGACCCGGCCGGCAAATGGCGCCATCGGGAACGAGCCCCAGGCCATCCGGCCCTCGCCCTCGGTCACGAGGAGCTCGCGACCCTCGATCACGAGCGAGGCGAGCCGGCCGCCCCGGACGAGGTCGACGACCGCGTGGGCGCCCGGGGCGTCGAGATGGAGCTCGGCCTCGGGGTCGCTCGTGGCCCCGGCACCCGCCGCGGCGTCGGCGTCGCCGTCGCCGTCGAACCCGACGGTCATCGTTCCGCCGCCCTCGGCAGGGACCGGCGCGAGCCGCTTCCCCTTGGCCACGAGCTCATGGGCCGGCGGCGTCGTCCGCCAGATCTGCTGATCGAAGCCGGCGAGGATGCCCCCGATCGTCTGCCCCGCGGACGGCCGCTTCTTCCCGGCCATCAGGCGCTCGCCGGCGACGCGATCCGCGTCGTCGTCTGCCGTCGGGGAGCCGGTTGCCGCATGCCGGGAGCGTAGCGGACGCACCCGTCGCGCGTCCGGCGGCCAGGGGACGCGCGGCAGCGGTGCCGGCGAAGAGCGCGGCTAGAGCAGCTCTCCGTGCGCCGACCCCGTCGGCTCGCCCTCGCGCGGCCTGGGCTCCTCGCCCGGGCCGTACTCCGGCGGCTCCGCGCCCGCTTCGAGCACCCGGAGCGTGCCGCCCGAGCTCCCCTCGATCGCCCCGACCCCGAACGGGACCCACTTGGACGGGTCCTGGAGCCGGTGCGCCTCGATGTTTCCGCGGGCGTGGGTCTCGCGGAAGTCCTGCGGCTCGATCCACATCCGCTCGCCCTCGAGCAGCCCGAGCACGCAGGTCTTGCCGGGCTCCGGGCGCTCGTGCTGGCAATACGCGCAGGACGTCTTGTCGTGGGCCTGATAGCTGGGCGGCTCCTCGTACGTGGTGATGTAGCCCTCGTAGTTGCGCAGCACGACCTTGTGGTCCGAGTAGCTGATCAGGTAGTTGGGCATGACCGGGATCTTGCCGCCGCCGCCCGGCGCGTCGATGACGTACGTTGGGACGGCGTAGCCGGAGGTGTGGCCGCGCAGTCCCTCCATGATCTCGAGGCCCTTGCCGACCGGGGTCCGGAAGTGCCCCGAGCCCTCGACCAGGTCGCACTGGTACAGGTAGTACGGCCGGATGCGGTTGGCGACCAGCTTGTGGACGAGCGCTCGCTGGATGTGCACGCAATCGTTGACGCCGGCGAGCAGGACGCTCTGGTTGCCGATCGGCAGGCCCGCCTTCGCCAGCTTGTCGACCGCGCGGCTGACCTCGGGCGTGATCTCGTTGGGGTGGTTGAAATGGAGGTTGATCCAGAGCGGGTGGTACTTCTCGAGGACCTCACACAGCTCGTCGTCGATCCGCTGCGGCAGAAAGACCGGCACGCGCGACCCGATCCGGATGATCTCGATGTGCGGGATCTCGCGCAGCCCGCGCAGGATCGACTCGAACAGCTTCGGGGCGAGGGTCAGCCCGTCGCCGCCCGAGATCAGGACGTCGCGGACCTGCGGCGTCCGGCGGAGGTACTCGAGTTGCGCCTCGTGCTCGCGGCGGTTGAAGTTCTGGGTGGGATCGCCCACGATCCGCGACCGCGTGCAATAGCGGCAGTAGCTCGCGCACTGCGTCGTGACCAGCATCAGGACCCGGTCCGGATAGCGGTGGACCAGGCCCGGGACCGGCGAGTGGCGGTCCTCGGCGAGCGAGTCCTCCATCATCGCGGTGAACGCCTGCTGCTCGCGGCCGAGCGGGATGACCTGGCGGCGGATCGGGTCGCTCGGGTCCTTCGGGTCGATCAGGCTGATGAAGTACGGGGTGATGTCCACCCGGAACTTACCCGGCGCGGAGAGGCCCGCCCGCTCCTCGTCGGTGAGCTCGAGGATCTTCTCGATCTCGTCGAGGTCGTTGACGCGGTGGCTCAGCTGCCATCGCCAGTCGTTCCACTGCGCGTCGGGAACGTCCTCCCAGATCGGCGCGCGGCGGCTGACGGCGAGCTTGCCGTCGGGCCCGAGCGCGCGCGCCGGGTCCGCGAGGTTGACGAACGGCGCCTCTGTCAGCGCGCGAGTGGCGTCCTGGTGCGCGACAGCGGCCTTGATCTCGTGGGCGTCCACGCGGGCGAGCCTCCAGGGTAGCGACGCATAAAGTCTATGCAGTCTGCATGCCCAGGCATCATAGCCTGACGGCGGGACGAGGGTCCAGTGGGTCGATGGTCACCCCAGGCGAGGGTGCCGGCCGGAAGCCGAGGTCGCACCCGACCGATGTACCTCGGATGCATCACGGAATCGGCGCCCGGGCGACCGATGCATCCGACATGTATCGCGAAGCGGCCCTCATCGCGAAGCGGCCCTCATCGCGCCGCGGAACCCCGCGGCCCGCGCGACCGGGGTTACTCCCCGATCACGGACCAGAGAAAGCCCATCATGATGAAGAAGCCGGTGAACAGCGCGATCAGGCCGATCCCGCCGTACGGCGAGTTGGCCCCGGCGTGCGGCACC
>JACQEF010000124.1 GCA_016200745.1 Chloroflexota bacterium
CCACCGCATCGCGGCCGACGGACCTGATCGTCGTGACCACGCCGTACGTCGCCGGCTATCGCATCACCGAAACGAAGGGCGAGGTCTTCGGGCTCGTCGTTCGGAGTCGCGGGCTCGGGGGAAACATCATGGCGGGCCTCCGCTCGCTCGGCGGCGGCGAGATCCACGAATACACGACGCTGCTGGAGGAGACGCGCCACCAGGCGATCGACCGGCTCGTGGCCAACGCTGCTGCGATGGGTGCGAATGCGATCCTGTCGATGCGCTTCGACAGCTCGGAGCTCGCCAACACCATGAGCGAGATCGTGGCCTACGGCACCGCCGTCGTCGTCGAGGCGGACGCGTCGGCCGCTCCGGTCACCGCCGAGTAGCGATGCGCGGCTCGGGCGGCCTCGGTCGCGGACTGGTCGTCGTCGTCGGCGGGGTGATGGTCTTCGCCGGCCTGGCCGCCGTGTCCGAGGGCGGCGCCGATGCCGGCCTCACCGGCCTGTGGCTGGTCGCGATCGGGATGATCCTGATGGTCGTGGCGATCCTGGAGCGACTCCGCTATCGGTCCGAGACGGCCGACCGGTCCGGCCTGCCGATCGGCCCGGGCGGCGGCGAGCCCACGGCCAACCCGCTCGAGGGCCGCTTCCGGCGCACGGGCGAGGTGTTCGTGGACCCGACCAGCGACCACCGCATGCGCGTCTGGCTCGACGAGGAAACCGGCGAACGCCGCTACCGAGCCGAGGACTGACATCGGGATCGCACGGCCCGCCAGGGCGGTGCAGGCGAGGCGGAGCCGAGCACGATCGCGAGCGCACTGGAAGTGCGTGAGCGAACGCGCGCAGGCGACAACGCACGCATGCGCCGTCCCGGCGGGCCGTCGTGCTATTCTCGCCGGCCGGGTCGCCTGACCGCGACCACGCTGCAGGAGCCCGATACCCGCCGATGGCCGCCATCGAATCCGGAGCTCCCTCGACTCGCGCTGCGGTGCGAACGCGCGCCCGGCGGGCGGCGCGCAGCAGCGCCCCGATGCCCTACCTCAACCGGGAGCTCTCCTGGCTCGACTTCAACGCCCGGGTCCTGCACGAGGCGGCCGACGAGCGCAACCCCCTCCTCGAGCGAGTCAAGTTCCTCGCGATCTTCGCCGGCAACCTCGACGAGTTCTTCCAGGTTCGCGTCGCCGGCCTCCGCCAGCAGGTCGAGGCCGGCAAGGCCGCCCGCTCGCCCGACGGCCGGACCGCCGACGAGCAACTGACCGCGGCGCGCGAGCGCGTCCTGGGGCTGATCGCCGACCACTCCGGGATCTACGTCGAGGTTCGCCGCGCCCTCCGCGCCGAAGGCATCGACCTGGTCGACTACGACGCGATTCCGGAGCACCACGAGACGCTCCGCCAGCGGTTCCTCGACGAGATCTTTCCGGTCCTGACGCCGCTGGCCGTGGACCCGGGCCATCCGTTCCCGTACATCTCGACGCTCAGCCTGTCGATCGCCGTGGGGCTGCGCGACCCGGACAGCGACGAGCGCCGCTTCGCGCGGGTCAAGGTCCCCCAGATCCTGCCCCGACTGATCGAGGTCGAACCGTCGCGTTTCGTCCTGATCGACCAGGTCATCGAGGCCAACCTGGACACGCTGTTCAGCGGAATGATCGTGGAGGAGTACCACCTGTTCCGGGTCACCCGGAACGCCGACCTCGCGCTCGAGGAGGACGAGGCGGACGACCTCCTCCTGGCGATCGAGGAGGAGCTCCGCCGCCGGCGGTTCGGCGAGGCGGTCCGGCTCGAGGTGGAGCGATCGATGCCGCCCGCCACGCGCGGGCTGCTGCTCCGCGGCCTCGATCTCGACGAGGCCGACTGCTACGAGGTCAGCGGCCCGCTGGACCTGACCGGGCTGTGGGAGATCGCGGATCTCGACCGGCCGGAGCTCAAGCCGCCCTCCTGGACGCCGGTGACGCCGCCGCGCCTGCTCCCGCCCGACGACGACGAGCCTGCCGACGTGTTCGCGGCCATCCGTGCGGGCGACATCCTGGTCCACCACCCCTACGAGTCGTTCACGGCCTCAGTCGAGCGGTTCATCACCCAGGCCGCCGACGATCCCGACGTCCTGACCATCAAGCAGAC
Source organism: Chloroflexota bacterium (assembly GCA_016200745.1). GTDB lineage: Bacteria > Chloroflexota > Limnocylindria > Limnocylindrales > CSP1-4 > SPCO01. Next base: position 2,103 of record JACQEF010000124.1, read on the forward strand.
GCTCTACCGGACGTCCGGCGATTCGCCGCTGGTCCAGTCGCTCATCCGAGCCGCGGAACGGGGCAAGCAGGTCGTGGTCCTCGTCGAGATCAAGGCCCGATTCGACGAGGAGGCGAACATCATCTGGGCCCGCAAGCTCGAGCGGGCGGGTGCCCACGTCGTCTACGGGCTGGTCGGGCTCAAGACGCACTCGAAGACGTCGCTCGTCGTCCGCCGCGAGGGGTCGGGGCTACGCCGCTACGTGCACATCGGGACCGGCAACTACAACCACAAGACCGCCCGGCTGTACGTGGACCTCGGGCTGCTGACGTGCCGCCCCGAGATCGGCGCGGACGTCACGGACCTGTTCAACGTGCTGACCGGCCTGTCGCGCCAGCGAACGTTCCGCCGGCTGCTGGTCGCCCCGCACAGCCTGCGCTCGCGGTTCCTCGACCTGGTCGAACGCGAGATCGGGTTCGCGGCCGCGGGCAAGCCGGCCAGGATCGTGCTCAAGCTCAACGCGATCGTGGACGTGGCGGTGATCGAGGCCCTCTATCGGGCGTCGAACGCCGGGGTCGAAGTCGACCTGATCGTCCGGGGCGCGTGCTCGCTGCAACCCGGGCTGCGCGGGATCTCCGAGCGGATCCGGGTCCGCTCGATCATCGGCGAGTTCCTCGAGCACTCGCGGATCTGGAGCTTCGACAATGGCGGCGACCGCGAGTGGTACATCGGCTCGGCCGACCTGATGGATCGCAACCTGGACCGACGGGTCGAGGCCGTCACCCCGGTCGAGGATCCCGAGGCGCAGTCGCGCCTGGCGACGATCATCGACGTCATGCTCGCCGACGACCGGCGGTCGTGGCAGCTCCAGCCCGACGCGCGCTGGCTGCGCACCGAGGTGCTGCTGGGTCGCGCGGGCGTCGTCGACACGTTCGAGGCGCTCAAGGAGGACGCGCTCGATCGCGCGCAGGTCGCGGTCGTCCCGCACCGCCCGGGTGCCGGGACGGGCTCGCTGGATCCGCGCGCATGAGCCCGGCCTCGAGCCGGCCCGTCGAGGTCGAGCTCAAGTTCCGCGTCGTGGACCTTGCGGCCGCGGAGCGCTACCTGGTCGCGGATTCGATCGGTTCGTTCGTCGCGGGAGGGGCCGCGCGCGCGACGCAGCTCGAGGACCGCTACGTCGACACGGCGGCGGGCGCGCTGACCCAGGCCGGGTTCGCGGTCCGGCTCCGCCAGTCCGGGCGCGGCACGATCGTCTCGGTCAAGTCGCTGGCGAGGACGAACGGGGCCGGCGGGTCCGTCCGTCGCGAGGAGCTCGAGGGCCCCGCCG
>JACQEF010000122.1 GCA_016200745.1 Chloroflexota bacterium
AGGCGACGCCGACGACGGCGGCGATGACGATGTCCCGCGTCCGCCAGCGGGTGTCGGGGCCCGCGGCGAGCGCCGCGCCCCGCAAGGTGGTTGTCATCAGATCCGAGCCTCCGATTCGAGCACGAACGACGCCGTCAACCGGATCTCCGGGACGGCGTCTACGAGTCGACGGGCCTGCTTCCTTCGCCGGTACGAACCGGATCAGGTTCCGCGGGTCTGTGGCACTTGCCACACTCTCAGCGCGCGAGGCGCTCCCCGGAGGCGGTGTTCGGTTGTCCCTCGATCCTAGCACGCTCGCGGATCCAGACGATCACGTCGTCCAAGATCCGCGGACCCTCCGGCTCGTTGTGGAGCTCGTGCCGGAGTCCCGGATACGTCCGCCGCTCCGCGTTCGGCAGCGTGCCCAGGATCTCCGAGGCGGAGGATTGGACCAGGCCGTCGTCCAAACCGTGGAGCACGAGCGTCGGGATCGCCGGCAGGTTGCGGTACTCGTGGCGCACCCGGGCCTGCTCGGCCAGCCCTTCCGCCCCGAACCGCGCCGTCGAGCTGCGACAGGTCATCGGGTCGGCGGCGGCCTTCTCCCCGACCGCGGAGTCGCGCGACAGCGTCCGGCCATCGATCCCGTTGGGGATCGGGAGCGTCGGCGCAACCCGTCCGAGCACGCGTGCCAAGCCCTTCTTCCACTCGGCGAGCGTACTGTCGAGGGCCGGCGAGCCGGCCACGACCAGGTCCGGTTTCGGCCGATCGGACAGCAGGTAGCCGAGCACGATCAGCGCGCCCATCGAGTGCCCGTACAGCACCACCGGCCGCCCCGCCGCCACCTGGCGCACGGAGCGAAGCCGCTCGGCGAGATCGTCGTGCAGCTGGCCCCACCGCTCGACGTGCCCGCGGCGCCCACCGGACCCGCCGTTGCCGCGGAGGTCGAACGACCAGGTGTCCAGCCCCGCGGCCGCGAGCTGGTCCCCGACGTGCTCGTACCTGCCGGAGTGGTCGCTCAGCCCGTGGACCAGGAGCACGTGGGCCCATGGCTGGCCGGCCCAGGCGCCGCCCGCCGCCGCCTCGTCGGGCAGCCAGTGACGGACGAGCAGGTCGGTGCCGTCGGCGGTCCTTGCGCGACTGACGATCGATGGCATGCCGGCAGCGTACGCGCCTCGCGGCACCGGTACGATGCGTCCGTGTCAGCCTGGACCGAGGTCGGCGAGCGGGTGTTCGTCCGGCGCTATGCCTTCTACGACCAGAACATCGGGGTCGTGCTCGGCGAGGGTGAGGCACTGGTGATCGACACGAGGTCGACGCACGTCCAGGCTCGCGAGATCCTGGCCGACCTGCGCGAGCTGACCGCCGATCCGGTCACGGTCGTGGTCAACACCCACGGCCACTTCGACCACGCCTTCGGCAACCGCGTGTTCCGGCCGGCGCGGATCTGGGGTCACGTGGACTGCCCGCCGTTCATGGAACGTACCGGCGAGGTTCGTCGGGCGCGGATCGCGGCGGACCTGCCCGAGCTGGCCGCCGACCTGCTCGAGGTCGAGATCGACCCGCCCGATCGCGTCTTCGCCGAGACGGCGACGATCGAGGTCGCCGGGCGGCGCGTGGAGCTCCGCCACCTGGGACGCGGCCACACCGACCACGACATCGTCATCTCCGTCCCCGACGCCAACGTCGTCTTTGCCGGCGACCTGCTCGAGGGCGGCGCGGTCCCGTTCTTCAACGACGGCTATCAGCTCGACTGGCCGGAGACCGCCTACCGGCTGGCCGAGCTGGTCCGTGGCACGGTCGTGCCCGGCCACGGCGATCACGCGGGCTTCGCGTTCGCGACCGCGCAGGCGGAAGCGTTCCGGGCGATCGCGGAGCTCGGCCGGCGGATCCAACGCGGCGAGCTCGAGGTCGACGACGCGCTCGAGCTGACCCCCTTCCCGGAGTTCGCGCGCGAGGACATCCGGGCGCCGCTGCAGCGGACGCTGGCGCAGCTGCGGGGCGAGCTCGACTGACCCGCCGCCGGCCGGCGGCGGATGACGACTTCGGCCGGGCGCCCTAGACTCGGGACGTGGCACGCCTCGTGGAACCGCTGCAGAGCGCACCGGTTCGAACGTTCCCCGCCCGGCCGCGCCCGATCGTCAAGGCGACCGACCTCGGTTCGGCCCAGGTGCTCAAGCACCTCGACCTGTATCTGGTATCCGACGCGTTCGGCGACATCCATCCGGACAGTCGCGGCATGGGCCTGTACGACGGCGACACCCGGATCCTGTCGTGCAGCGCCCTGCGCGTCGCCGGCGAGCGCCCGATCGTGCTCCACTCCGACCCCGGCGGGAGCTGGCGCGGCGTGGTCCAGGCGACCAACCCCGAGTACCGCAAGGACCCCGGCGACAAGATGGGCGGCGCCGAGACGATCCTCCGCCAGACCATCTCGATCGGTCGCGAGCGGACCATCGCCGAAGCCTATCGCGAGCGCCTCGACATCCAGAACCACGGCCCGACGACGTTCGATCTCGACGTGGAGCTCGAGCTCGATGCCGACTACGCCGACATCTTCGAGGTCCGTGGGTACGCGCGGTCGAGCCGCGGCGAGCTGCTCCCGATCGAGGTGACCGCGGGTGGCGGCCTCGTCTTCGGGTATCTCGGACGCGACGCGGTCACGGTGCGAACGCACGTCGCGTTCGATCCGGCCCCGGAGCTCGAGGCCGCGACCGACGATCAGGGCGGCTCGGTCGTCGCCCGCTGGCGGGCCCCCCTCCGGCCCGGCGAGCGCCGGATCTTCAGCTGGACGGTCCACCCGACCAGCGAGCCCGACCAGGCGGTCCACGGCCTCGATCCCGACGCCCTCGATCCCGGCCACGCCCACGCGACCTGGCTCGACGCCGGTGCCCGGATCGAGACGGACAACGAGCTCGTCAACCAGGTCATCAGCCGGTCGATGAGCGACCTGCGGCTGCTCGAATCGACCGATCCCCAGGGCGAACCGTTCATCGCGGCCGGCGTCCCGTGGTTCACCACCCTGTTCGGTCGGGACTCGCTGATCACGTCGCTCCAGAGCCTGCCGTTCCTTCCGCGCCTGGCCGTCGAGACGCTGGAGATCCTCGCCGGGCGCCAGGCGACGGCCGAAGACCCGTGGCGTGACGCCGAACCCGGCAAGATCCTGCACGAGCTGCGGACCGGCGAGATGAGCCGGACCGGCGAGCTGCCGTTCTCGCCGTACTACGGATCGATCGACGCGACGCCGCTCTGGCTGATCCTGCTCGGCGAGACGCACGACTGGACCGGCGACGACGCGCTCGTCGAGCGTTACTGGCCGAACGCGCTGGCCGCGCTCGACTGGATCGACAAGTGGGGCGATCGCGACGGCGACGGGTTCGTCGAGTACGAGCGAAAGGCCGAGACCGGCCTTCGCAACCAGGGTTGGAAGGATTCGACGGAAGCCATCCGCTGGCTCGACGGCAGCCTGGCCGAGACGCCGATCGCGCTGGCCGAGGTGCAGGGCTACGTCTTCGACGCGAAACGGCGGATGGCCCGGCTGGCGCGGCACCGCGGCGACGCCACGCTGGCCGATCGCCTGGACGCCGAGGCGCTCGAGCTTCAGCGCCGGTTCGCCCAGGCGTTTCGTCTTGCCGACGGGTCGATCGCGATGGCGCTCGATCGATCCAAGCGGCCGGTCGACACGATCGGCTCCAATCCCGGCCACTGCCTCTGGAGCGGGATCGTCCCGGTCGACCAGGCGCCCGCCGTGGCCGCCATGCTCGGGACGCCCGCCATGGACTCCGGCTGGGGCCTGCGGACGTACGCCGCCGACCAGCCCGGCTACAACCCGATCGGCTACCACATCGGCAGCGTCTGGCCGCACGACAACGCGATCATCGCGGCCGGCCTCACCCGCTACGGCTTCCGGGAGCAGGCAGCGTCGATCGCGGCCGCCATGCTCGAGGCGACCATGCGACCTGTTGCTGCACCGCTGGCGCGGGCTCACCAGCGCCGAGGTGCTCCGAAAGGACGGGCCGCTCGAGGTGGTCGTCCGCCTCTGAGCCGGCGGTCTCGACCCTTGGCCGGGCTCAGCCGCCGATGCAGACGAGCCAGCGACCACGGGCCGAGCCGGCGACGATGCCGTCGAGCGCCCCATCGAGCCCGTCGAGGCCGACCTCCGTCACGTGCCGCCCCAGCTCGCGCGGCCGCAGATCCGTGGCGAGCCGGTCCCACAGCTCCCGCCGCCGCGCGATGGGCATGTTCACCGAGTCCATGCCCAGGAGCGCCACGCCGCGCAGGATGAACGGGAAGACGGTCGTCTCCAGCGTCGCCCCGCCGGCGTTTCCGGACGACGCGACCGCCGCACCGTTCCGAAGCGTGCGCAGGACGTATGGCAGCGTCGCGCCACCGACGGCGTCCACGGCGCCGGCCCATCGTTCCGGTTCGAGTGGCCGTCCCACCGCGGTCACCTCGTCCCGGGTCAGAATCCCCGACGCCCCGAGCTGTCGCAGCCGCGGTGCCTCGGCGTCCTTGCCGGTCGCCGCCCAGACCTCGTAGCCGCGCTCGGCGAGGATGGCCACGGCCGTGCCGCCGACCCCACCCGACGCCCCCGTCACCAGCACCGGGCCTGCGTCCGGCTGGAGCCCGCGGTCCTCGAGCGCCACGACCGACATCGCGGCAGTGAACCCGGCGGTCCCGATCGCCATCGCCTCGCGCGCCGAGAGCCCCGGCGCGAGCGGCACGACCCAGCCGGCGGGAACGCGCTGATACTCGGCGTACCCACCGTGGCGCGAGACGCCGAGCTCATAGCCGTGCACGAGCACCACCAGCCCGGGCTCGATCGAGCGGTCCGTGCTGGCCACGACCTCGCCGGCGAGGTCGATCCCGGGGATCAGCGGGCTGATCCGGGCCACCTTGCCGTCGGTGCGGGTCGCCAGGCCGTCCTTGTAGTTGACGCTCGACCACGCGACACGGATCTCGACCTCGCCGGGTGGAAGGTCCGTTTCGGCGAAGGCCCGCACGCCGCGCTCGACGCCGTCATCGGTCTTCTCGGCAACGAAGGCTCGGAAGCTCGAGGGAATGGCTGTCATGCCACGATGCTACGTCGCCGGTGACCGCCACGCGGCTCCGGCCCCGGCCGCTAGAACGGCTTGAGCACCATCAGATAGACGAGCAGGACGATTCCGCCCGTCCCGATGGCGGCGATGGCCATCGGCCGGCCCGAGGTCAGGAGGGCGGCGAGCTCGTCGTCCCCGGCGGGCGGTGGGGCCCCGATACGCCGTTGGACGTCCTGGAACGTGGCCATCCCGAGGGCGTGCCTGACATCGCGGAAGTAGGGCATCGCCAGCGCGTACATCCCGACGATGACGGCGACGAAGACGATCACGGATGCCCAGATCCAGAGCTGCCCGCTCGTCCAGTACCCGGCGCTGATCCCGGCCAGGATGCCGGCCACCAGGACGACGACCAGCGCGAGGTAGAACGCGTTCAGGTAGGCGCTGGACAGGTCGATCAGGGCTCCGATGCGAAGGCGGTCACGCTCGCCTCGCAGCTTGAACGCCACCGCCGCCGACGCGCCATGGGCCAGCACGAGCGCCAGGGCGGCCAGCACGTGGACCAGCTTGAGCCAGACGAAGAGCGGCCCGAGGTCCATCACTCGGCCCCGGCAGTCGCCACGATCCGGCGAGCCCGCAGCCCGATCGCGATGGCCAGGCCGAGGAGCAGCATGGCGTTCGCCGGGTGGAGTGCGGCGAGGGCCGGCGAGCTTCCCGCCAGGCCGGGAAGCGATGTCTGGACGACGTACAGGGCGAACAGGACCACGCTCAGGCCGACCTGGACACGAGGGAGACGCCCGACGAGTGCCGCGACCAACACGACCAGGGCCAGGACGCCCATGACCGTGAACCCGATCGACCGGTGCGCCTCGAAGTCGCCACCACCCCCGAGCTCCGGCAGCGCCTGCCCGGCCAGGTAGCCCTGGACCAGGACGCCGAGGGCGAAGAGCCATGCCGCGCCGGCATGGACCCAGCGACTCGATCTCGTCATCGTCGGACACCTCCCTGCAGCGATGGACCGGGGGAGTCTATAATTGGCTCCGTCGCTCAGTCAATAGATTCACCGGACGTCCGCGCCAGGAGCCACGGGGGCCAGGTCATGCCACGGCGATACACTCTCGGCAAGCGTGCCGGTCAGAAGGCGCAGACGCGGCAGCGGATCCTGGATGCCGCCGCCGCGCTGTATCAGGAACACGGGGTGTCGCGGACCACCATCCCGGAGATCGCCCGGCGAGCCGACGTCGCACCGGGCACGGTCCTCAACCACTTCGCGTCCGCGGACGAGTTGGCTCGGGCCGTCCTCGGCGGGGTGCTGGGGTCGCTCCAGCTCCCCTCGGCGGCCGTGTTCGCCGGGCACGCCGCGGTGCCGGACCGTGTTGCCCGCCTGTGCTGCGAGATCTTCGCCTTCTACGACCGGAGTGAATCGTGGTACCTCGCATATGCCAGGGAGCCCAAGGGGGTCCCCGCCTGGGCCGAGGCCGAGGCGACCTTCTTCGCGGCGTTCGACGAATTGCTCCGCGCGGCGCTGGGCCCGCTGGCCCGCGATGCGTCGATCGTGGCAATCGTCTCGACGATGCTCGGCGGCGAGGCCTGGTCATCCCTGCGGGCCCGCGGGCTGTCGTCCGAGCAGATCGCCGACCTCGTGATCGAGATCCTGGCGCCCTGGCTCGCGGCCAAGGTTGCCGTTCGGTGAATGTGGTTGACGGATCCGACCGCATCGGACACCATGCCCGAACCGTGAGTCACACCAGCCTCTCCAGGAACATGTGTATGCGCAGGCGGCCCCGCCGTGCGGAGGATGGGGTCTGACGTCTCGCGCACCTGAGCAGGGGTAGAGCGGGACCGAAGACGAGGTCCCGGGGTCGCAGTCTCCACACCGGAGCTGCGGCTTTTTTAGTTCCTCCGAACCACACGACGGGTGACCGCCGAGCCCGCCCGCGCTGTCCGTCAGCGCTCCGGGACCTCACCCACCGACTGCACGCACGAGGAACAACCATGAGCTCCTTCACGTACGGCGCCGTCATCCCTTCCGGGGCGGCGGCCTTCGCCGCAGCACCCTCGTCCGCCCTGACCACCTTCCGCGTCGAGAGTCGGCAGGAGGCGGGCCTGCGGAGCCGGGTCCGAACGCGAAGCTTCACCATCGACGTCGACGAGCCACCGACCCTCGCGGGAGGGGACGCCGCCCCGAGTCCTGTCGAGTTCGCCCTCGCCGCGCTCGCGACCTGCCAGGAAATCACCTATCGACTCCACGCGGACGCGCTCCATATTCCCCTCGACGGCGTCGCCGTAACCCTCGAAGGCGACATCGATCTGCGTGGCTTCTTCGCGGTCGATGACCTGATCCGCCCCGGCTTTCTGGCGATTCGCGGGACCGTGAGCCTGGACAGTCCAGCACCCGTGGAGGAGCTCGAGCGATTGCGCGACCACGTCGACGCGCATTGCCCGGTCCTCGACCTGCTGTCGAACGGCACCCCGATCCATCTCGAGCTGCTCACGCCGGCTGCGACAGTCGACAACGCCGCCTGAGCGACATCGATCCACACCAGAAAGGACGAACCACGACATGGCTGAGCTCGACCCGACCACCTTCCGACCCGAGACCCGCGCGCTGCATGCCGGCCAGAAGCCGGACCCGGCCACGAACGCCCGTGCGGTCCCGATCTACGCCACGACCAGCTACGTCTTCGACGACGCCGCGCACGCGGCCCGGCTCTTCGGGCTCGAGGAGTTCGGAAACATCTACACCCGGATCATGAACCCCACCACCGGCGTCTTCGAGGAGCGCGTCGCCGCGCTCGAAGGCGGCGTCGCCGCGCTCGGGCTCGCGTCAGGCCAGGCGGCCGAGACACTGTCGATCCTCAACATCGCCCGAGCCGGCGACAACATCGTCGCGTCGTCGTCGCTGTACGGCGGCACCTACAACCTGTTCACGCACACGCTGCCCAAGATCGGGATCACCACGACGTACGTCGACGGCAGCGACGCGTCGGCGTTCGGTCGTGCGATCAATGAGCGGACCAAGGCCGTCTTCCTCGAGCTGATCGGGAACCCGCGGCTGGACGTCCACGACCTCGCCTCGATCGCCGACGTGGCGCACGCCCGCGGCGTCCCGGTCAT
>JACQEF010000123.1 GCA_016200745.1 Chloroflexota bacterium
GACCGCGTCCTGCTGCTCTGGCGACAGGTCCGCGAAGATCGGGACGCGGGCGACACAGGAGTGGTGTGTCTTGTTTGGCACGAGCCCAGTGTGCCACCGCCGCCTTGACCTGCGTCAAGGAGGATGGCCGCGGACCCGCCTATTGTCGGGACATGCCCGTTGAGAGGGCACTCATCGACGAAGGAGCCCGAGATGTCCATCATCCTTGCCGCCGCTGCGATCGCAGCCATGGGCCTCATCGTCCTGTGGCCGCGCAGCGCGTCGGCCCACTGCGACACCGAAGACGGCCCGGCAGTCGCCGCCGGCCGCCTTGCCCTGGAGACCGGCGATCCGAGCCCCGCCCTTGCCTGGGTCCATGCCGAAGGCGACGCGGAGGTCCGCGAGGTCTTCGCCCTGGCGCAGCGGGTGCGGGCACTTGGTGGGGAGGCCCGCCTGGTCGCCGACCGGCTCTTCCTCGAGACCCTCGTCCGGGTCCACCGCGTTGGCGAGGGCGCCGGCTTCGACGGCATCAAGCCCGCGGGCCGGGTCGACCCTGTCGTCGTCGCGGCCGACCGAGCGATCGAATCGGGGAAGCTCGAGCCGCTGGCCGGCCTCGTCTCGCCCGAGCGGCTCCCGGAGCTGCGGGCTCGCCTCGCGCGGGCGTTGGCGCTCAAGGATCGTGACGTCGAAGATGTCGAGGCTGGTCGCCGCTGGGTCGCCGCCTACGTGAGTTTCGTCAAGTACGCCGAAGGCGAGGAGCACGAACACGGTGACGCCTCGCACGGGCCCCACGAGGCGGCTCCCGAGCACCACCGCGTCGCTCACGGGCATCCGGCGGGCGCCCTCGTCCTCGCCGGCCCCGAACGCTGAGCCGTGATCGACCTCGCCGGTCCGGGTCTCGTTGCAGCGATCGCCGCTGGAATGGCGGCCGCGGTGGCCGTCCGCCAGGTGGTCTGGCTGACCCGGGTCGAGTCCTGGTCGATGGCACCGACCCTCCGGCCGGGAAGCCTCCTGCTCACGCGGAGGCTTCGCCGGTCGGATGGCGTTCGACGCGGCGAGGTCGTCGTGCTTCGCTCCGCCGAGCTCGGCCGCCGGGTCGTGAAGCGTGTCGTCGGGCTGCCGGGCGAGACGGTCGTCGTGGACGGCCGGGGGGTCAGCGTCGACGGCGCCCGGCTCCCGGAGCCGTACGTGCTCGGCAATGGGGGCGCCGGAGGTTCGTACTCGGTGCCCGATGGCACCTACTTCGTGCTCGGCGACAACCGGGCGCGGTCAAGCGACAGCCGGTCCTGGCGCGAGCCGTTCGTGGCCCGGTCCGCCATCGAGGGACGGTGGATCCGTCCTCCGCACGGCTCCCTACGGGGCCAGCTCGAGGCCGTGAGGCGCGTCCAAGGACGGGAACGGCCGCGAGATTCGGCATCGGGAGCCATCGCTCGGTCCGCCCACGGTAAACCACTGCCCGCCCGCGGAGCCCGAGCACGAGCGCGCCGGATCGACGGAATGAACTCGACCTGACCGGGCGGCGGCGTCAACGGGCGGTCGCCCCGCCGGTCACGCCCCGGTGTCCACCGCAGCGACGGCCCGCGCGAGTCGCTCACGAGCCTCGACGGCCACGGGGCGGATCGCCGGATGATCCACGATCCCGAGGACGGCCATCGGATCCATCGCCTCGACGATCGTCTCGCCATGATCGTCCCGGAGCACGACGTTGCAGGGCAACAGGGCGCCCACCGATGGGTCGGCCTCCAGCGCCCGGTGCGCCAGCGGCGGATTGCACGCCCCGAGGATCAGGAACGGTGCCTGGTCGATGCCGAGCTTCGCCTTCATGGTGGCCTGAACGTCGATCTCGGTCAGCACCCCGAACCCCTCGGCCCGGAGCGCCGTCTCGACGCGCTGGCGGGTGATCGGCACGGGCGCGTGGACGCGGATGCCGAACGTGAATGCGCTGAGCGTGGACATGGTCACCTCGTGGGTACGGTGGTCGGATTGCCGTCGGCGTGACGGCCGGGCTGGGATGCGACCCGTCGACGGACGATGCGGTCGATGACGTCGCAGGCTTCGACGATGGCCGGCTCGGCAAGCCGATAGAAGACCGCGGTGCCCGATCGCCTCGAGCCGACGAGGCCGGCCGCGCGAAGGACCGCCAGGTGCTGGCTCGCGTTCGGGAGGGCGACGCCGATCGCCTCGGCCAGGTCGCCGACGGAGCGCTCCTCGCCCCGCAGGGCATCCAGGAGCATCAGGCGCTTGGGGTCCGTGAGGACTCGACAGATGTCCGCGTGACGGCGGTAATGGTCCAGGTTCCGCGCGCGGACATCGCCCGCCGGTTCGGATCGATCCGCGTCACTGGTCACGCTCGGATTCTAGTCCTACTTGCGTGATTGCGCAAGCGGCTAAGCAAGGTCCCCTCGATCCGAGTGGCCGGCCGCTGCGGCGACAGGACCGGGCGGCGGCCGCCCGTTCCTAGCCGGCCAGGACCGACAGGATGTTCCCGGCGGGATCCTTGAACCAGGCGATGTCGGGGCCGTTGCCGCGGGCGATCCCGCGGTCGTCCTGGCGCATCCCGTCGTAGCGCTCGAAGTGAACGCCCGCCGCGACGAGCTCGTCGACGGCGCGGTCGATGTCGTCGACCGGGAAGTTGAGCACGGTGAAGGTCGCCGGCTCGTGGCTCTCCTTCTGGTAGACCAGGACCCGCCCGCCACCGGCGAGGTGGAGGGTCAGCATCCCGTGCTCCTCGGTCACGTCGAGGCCGAGCCTGTCCGCGTAGAAGGCCCTGGCGGCCGCGATGTCGTTGGACGAGAAACCGGAGAACGCGCGGCTGTCCCTGAGCATGAGTCGCTCCTCTCTCCGGCGGCGTGCGCCGGTGTCAGGGATACAGACGCCGCGATGACCCAAGACTCATCGGGTGTGGCGTGCGTTACTTGACACTCCGCGGTATGATAGACCGACGGTCGGTCTATCAATGGAGAACCGTGGCCAGAACCCTCGATCCAGCCGCCCACGCGCTTCGGCGCGACGAGTTCATCGACGCTGCCCAGCGCCTGATCCAGTCGCGTGGGTACGACCAGATGAGCGTGCAGGACGTGCTCGACGATCTCGGCGCGTCGAAGGGCGCGTTCTACCACTACTTCGATTCGAAGGCGGACCTGCTGACCGCGGTCGTTGACCAGATCATCGACGGTGCGATCGGTGTCGTGGCACCGATGGTCGCCGATCCGGGCCTGACGGCGCCGGAGAAGTTCCAGCGTGTCTTCGGCGGGATCGCCCAGTTCAAGAACGCGCGGATCGAGCTGCTCCAGGGCGTCATCCAGGCGTGGATCTCCGACGACAACGCCATCGTGCGCGAGAAGTTCCGGCAGGTGGCTGTGCGGCGTCTGTCGCCGCTCATGGCCCGGATCGTCGAGCAAGGGCTGGCCGAGGGCGTCTACACCGCCGGCCCGCCGGGGTCAGTCGCTCGGGTGCTGCTGTCCTTGATGCTCGGCGCCAACGAGGCGGCGACCGAGCTGTACGTGGCCCGGCGGGCCGGGACCATCACGTTCGAGACGGTCCAGCAGATGCTGGCGGCGTACGGCGAGGCGTTCGACCGGATCCTCGGGGCTTCAAGCGGGTCCTACCCGATCACCGACGAAGCGACCCTGCGACTGTGGTTCGACTGAGCAAGGCAAGGAAAGGCACGGCATGACTGCGATCATCCAGCTCGAGAAGCTCACCAAGTCGTATGGGGTCCACCGCGGGATCATCGACGTCGACCTGACCGTGGAGCAGGGCGAGGTCTTCGGGTTCCTCGGCCCAAACGGCGCGGGCAAGACCACCACGATCCGCACCGCGCTGGACCTGATCCGGCCGACGAGTGGACGTGCCCTGATCTTCGGCATCGACTCGAACGTCGACCCGGTGGCGATCCACAAGCGGATCGGCTACATCCCGGGCGAGTTCACGCTCTACGACCGCCTCACCGGTGGCCAGACCCTGGAGTACTTCGCCAACCTGCGCGGCGGGGTCGATCGGGCCTACCAGGCGTCACTCATCGAGCGCTTCGAGATCGATCCGTCGCGACGGTTCAAGGAGCTCTCCAAGGGCAACAAGCAGAAGATCGGCCTCGTGATCGCGCTCCAGCACAAGCCCGAGCTGCTGATCCTCGACGAGCCGACCTCGGGCCTCGACCCGCTCGTCCAGCAGTCGTTCTATGCACTGGTCCGCGAGGCCAGGACGCAGGGTCGCACCGTCTTCCTGTCGAGCCACATCCTCAGCGAGGTCGAACGCACCTGCGACCGCGTCGCGATCATTCGCGACGGCAAGCTCGTCAAAGTGGACAGCGTCGAGGGATTGCGCGACCTGGCCCACCACGCGGTGGAGCTGCGGTTCGCGGACGGGGTCCCGGCGGAGGCCTTCACCGGGCTGCCGGGCGTGTCCGACGTCAAGGTCGAGGACCAGACCCTCCACATGAGGGTGTTCGGGCCGATCACGCCCGTCGTCCAGGCGGCCGCGAAATACGAGCTGCTCGACTTCGTGAGCCGCGAGCCCACGCTCGAGGAGACGTTCCTGGCCCAATACGGGGACAAGGCCAACGCCGAGGTGCCGGCATGACCGCCCATGCCGGACCGCTCCCGGCCGGAGCCGGTCGATCGTCGACATCGACGTGGAGCCGGATCTACGGACTCGGGACCGTCTACGCCAAGACGCTGCGTGATTCGCGGCTCGCGGTGCTCATCCTGTGCGGGCTGATCGGCGGGATGTTCCTGGCCACGGGCGCGGCCTTCGGCGGAGCCTATTCCACACCTGAATCCCGCCGCGAGCTCGCCACACTGGTGGCCAGCCTGCCGCCGGTCATGGCCGGCATCTACGGCAACCCGTTCCCGACCGCCATCGACACGCTCGGAGGCTCGATCGCCTGGAAGGGCGGCGGCTCGCTCGGGCTGATGGCCGCCCTCTGGTCGGTGCTCGCGCTGTCCGGCACGCTGGCCGGCGAGGCACGACGCGGCAGCCTCGAGTTCGTCGCCACGACCCCGCTCGGCATGCGCCGGATCGCCGTCGAGAAGCTCTTCGCGCATCTCACCGGGATGGCGATCGTGGTCGTGGTCCTCGCGCTGAGCGGCATCGTGACCGGCGCGGCGTTCAACACGCTCCCCGGCGACGAGATCTCCGTCGGCTCTGCCGTTGGTTTCGCGGCCTGGCTCGGCATCGTCGGGCTGGCCTCGGGTTCGGTGGCGTTCGCGCTGGCGCCCGTGCTCGGTCGCGGCGGCTCGGCAGCGATCGCCGGCGCGGTCCTGCTCTCCGGCTACTTCGTCAACGGCTACCAGGGAGCCGTGCCGGCGTTCGCGCCGGTCGCCAACATCACCTGGTGGGGCTGGACGGCGCATTTCCAGCCGCTCACGGGTCAGGCGGACTGGCTGCTGCTCGTGCCGGGCGCGCTCGTTGCGATCGTGCTGTTCGTGGTCGGCGTCGAGCTGTTCGCTCGCCGCGATCTCGGCGTGACCGGACGCATCCCGTGGCCGAGCATGCCGGAGTCGCTGGTCGGTCTCCGGGGTCCCGCGAGCCGATCGTTCGGGGAGCGCCTGCCGCTCGCCGCCTCGTGGGGGATCGGGATCGGCCTGTTCGCCTTCGTGCTCGGCGGCGCCGCCCGGTCGTTCTCGCAGAGCATCCGGGATTCGGCTCCCGAGGCCATGCAGATCTTCAGGAGCCTGTTCCCGACGATCGACCTCGAGGGCGCCGGCGGGTTCCTGGAGCTGACGTTCATCATGTTCGGGTTCATCCTGGCCGGCTTCGCCGCTTCGACGCTCGTCAACGGCTGGGCATCCGACGAGACCAGCGGCCGCCTGGAGGTGCTGCTGACGACGCCACTGTCGCGCGCCCGATGGACGCTGGCCGGCGGCCTCGGCGTGTTCGCGTCGGTCGCCGTGCTGACCGTCGTGATCGCGCTCGGCGTCGGCCTCGGCTCGGCCGTCACCGGCGGCGACATCGCGACGCCGATCGCCGGCACCGTTGTCATCGGGTTGTACGCGCTGGCGCTGACCGGGGTGGGCCTGGCGGTAGGCGGGGTGATCAGCACCTCGTTCGCTGGCGAGGCCGTCGCGGCGATCGTCATCGCGACATTCCTGATCGATTTCCTCGTGCCGGCCCTCGACCTGCCGGCCGCGATCCGGGAGTTGGCGCTTACCTCGCACCTCGGTCAGCCGATGCTCGGGGTCTGGGATCCGGCGGGCATCGTCGCCAGCCTGGTGCTCGCCTTCGGCGGGCTGGCCCTGTCCAGCTGGGGCCTGGGACGGCGCGACGTGAGCGTCTAGGTCCAGGGCGCCGCCCGGGCGCGGGTCACGCCTCCGGGCGTGGCCACAGCCCACCCGTCGAGGTCATCCAGTCGGCGATCGCATCGCAAGCCGCGTCCATGTCGCCGTCGGTCGTATCGAGCTCGAGGACGGGCAGGAGCGATTCCGAAGCAAGGCGGCGGAGCAGTCCCTGCTCGCGTTCGAACGTGCCGAGGTCGTCGTACTGCGACGGCTTGCCCGACACCTTGAGGCGCTCGTCACGCGCCGCCTCCCACGTGCCGTCACGCCTGGTGCACAGCACGAGGTGGACGCCGAGCGCCTGGAGTCGCGGCTCGAGCCAGCCGAAGTCGACGTTGTAGCCGTGGGCCGTCAGCTGGTACGCCTTGGCGGACAGGTGGAACCGATCGACGATCCACGAGTAGTGCGGCTGGAGCTCGATGAGGTGCGTCCAGGCCTCGAACACCGCCATTGCGCGGGCCTCCTCCTCGCCGCCGGGCTCGAAGTTGATCGGCCCGCGGCCCCAGGGGACCGGCGTGAACCCGCACCATTCCGCGGAGATCAGCGGGGAGTGATAGCGATAGCGCCGCGGGCCGACGATCCGGGGATGCTCGTTGAGGGCGAACGCCAGATCCGTCTTGTGCGTGAGTCGAGTCCCCTCGAGGATGATCTTCGGGGTCAGCTTCGGCATCCGTGGAGCCTAGCGGGTTCGAGGGCGGGGCTTCCGCCAAGCGTCAGAGCGTGGCCCCCAGCAGCGTGCCGGCCCCGTACGTGACCGCGGCCGCCAAGGCCCCGAGAAGGAGCTGACGGACCGCGCTGTACAGCGGCGACCGGTGGGTCAACCGGCTGATCCCGTAGCCGAGCGTCAGCAGCGCAACGGAGCTGACGGCGATGCTCGCGAAGAAGGCGAGGCCTCCGCTGGCCAGCAGGTAGGGAATCAGCGGGATCGCCGCGCCGAGGGTGAACGCGAGGAACGACCCCACGCCGGCCTGGAGCGGGCTGCCGATCGACCGCTCGTCGAGTCCCACCTCCTCGAAGATCAACAACCGGGTCGCCTGCTCGGGCTGCTCGAACAGCTTGTCGACGAACCGGGCGGCCTCCTCCGGCTCCAGCCCGCGCCCGACGTAGATGTCGCGAAGGATGCGCCGCTCCTGCTCGGGCGCCAGGCGGAGCTGATGGCGCTGGAAGGCCAGCTGGAACTCGAGGAGCTCGCGCTGCGACTGGACGGAGATGTACTCGCCGACGCCCATGCTGAAGGCGCCGGCCAGCAGCCCGGCGATCCCGGCCAGGACGATCACGGCCGGCTCCGCGTTCGCACCGGCCACGCCCATCACCAGGGCGAGGTTGCTCACCAGCCCGTCGTTCGCGCCGAACACGACGGGTCGCAGGACGGCGTTCGCCCGGGTCTCGTGGTTGCTCGTCGGGTCGGGGAATCGATGGGTTTGGAGGGCATTCAGGCGCCGGAGGTGGAGCGCGTTCATGCCGCTCGTGCTGGGCCTGCGGCGGCGCGGCGCAAGGAATCGACCATGGGTCGAGCGTGCCGCGGGACGCGACGGGAGGCCAGAGCCAAAGCGCCCCATCTGGCCGGGACCGTCCGCTCGCATGGCGCCGTCCGGCACCGCAGGGCGACGGGTCGCACCGACCAGGTGCGCCAGCCTCGCACCCCGGGCGAGACGGCGACCCGGAACGGAATCGGCGGACTGTGGCAGTCTGGGTCGGCCATGGCGGTTCCCACGCAGACCCCGCTCAAGCTCCTCGAGCCGACGGCCGACGGTCCGACCGATCCCTCGACCTACCGACCCGGCGTGTGCAACATCGGGCCGGCGGAGATTGCTCGCCGACGACGAGGCGGGGATGCCGCCGTTGTCGCCACGTGCGTGCTGTTCGCCGCGCTGGTCGCCCTCGAAGCGCGGCCGGCGGCGCGGCTGCTCCTCGCGGTCCCGGCCGCCGGAGCTGCCTCGGGCTACCTCCAGGCGAAGCTCAGGTTCTGCGCCGCGTTCGGATCGCGGGGCGTCTACAACTTCGGCGACGTGGGCGAGGTCCGTTCCGTGGGCGACGCGGACGCACGCGCCCGCGACCGCGCACGATCGGCGCAGATCGGGCTCGCGAGTCTCGCGATCGGGTTGGCGGTCGGGGCCACGGCGGCCATCCTGCCGCTCTAGACGGCGCCGAGCCCGCTGGCGCGAGCCTGGTTGGCCCCGAGCACCATGTCGCCGACCGGCTCGAGCAGGTCGGCGAGCCGCCGCACGTCCGCCGCGCGTGGGTCGACCACGCGAAGCTCGTGGTCGCGCCAGGCTTGCCCGACGCTGTCGGTGTCGCCGAGGTGATCGTAGAAGGCGGCCAGCCGATCGAGTGGCGCCGGCGAGACCGCCTCACCCGGCCCGGCCACGAGCTCGCGCTCGAGGCGACCGAGGATCTCGAGCCACTCGTCCACCGCCTTGCCGGCCCGAACCCGGAAGTCGAGGAGCAGGCGCTGCCGCTCCAGGAAGGGCCGGGCCTCCCAGTCGAGCGCCTGCTCGATCAGGGCTTCGCGGGCCTTCCAGCACAGCGCGACTGCCTCGGGTCGGACCCGGCGGGCTCGGATGGGGGAGATCATCGGAGCGGACCAGGCGTGGCGAGGATCCGGATGCCGGTCGCCGCTGGGGAACGGTGCTGCATCGTGTCGACCTCTGGTCTGGCGCCCGGCGGTCGATTTCCGCCCGGATCGTCCGAGGCATGGAAAAAGCGCATCGCGTGCTCAGCTCGTCCCTGCTGATACGAGATGCGCTTGTCGCACAGTGTCGGCAGCCGGGTCCGCCAGGTACAGGGCCATACGGACGGATTCCGCACGGGCCAGATGGCCCCTCGTTCGCTCCTACGTTGGTCGCGCTCACAACGACACCCACGGTCACGCGGCGGGCGAGCCAAACGGCTCTGGCGCAGACGCGCCGTTCGCGCTCCAATGGCGATCGTCACGGACCCTGCCCGCCGATCGCGCCCCAACGTCGCCCAGGTCGGTCGAGGCCCGCCATCGGCAACCCGCCTTGACGGCGACTGGAGATGAGACCGTAACGGCGATCGCCACTCCACCCGACCATGACGCGCCACCTTGCGTGGACGCGCATCAGCCGCCGGCGGCCCGGGTCCCCGGAGAATCCGCCGAGGCCATTCTCACTTGCCACGACCTGCGCAAGCGCTTCGGCGATCGAACGGCGGTCGACGGCATCGGGTTCACGATCCGCGCCGGCGAGACCTACGGGCTGCTCGGCCCGAACGGTGCGGGCAAGACCACGACGATCAGCATGATCTGCGGCATCCTGGCGGCCGACGCCGGGGAGGTCCATGTGGCCGGGATCAAGATCGACACGGGGACCGTGGCGGCCAAGGGCGCGATCGGGTACGTGCCCCAGGACCTGGCGATCTACCCGAACCTCAGTGCGCGGGAGAACCTGGCGTTCTTCGGCCGGCTGTACGGCCTGCGCGGCGCCCACCTGCGCCAGCGCATCGCCGAGGTTCTGGCCGTCATCGACCTGGCGGGCCGCGCGGACGAACGGGCCGAGCGGTTCTCGGGCGGCATGAAGCGGCGGCTCAACATCGGGATCGGGCTGCTGCACCGGCCGCGGCTCCTGGTCCTCGACGAGCCGACGGTCGGCGTCGATCCGCAGAGCCGGAACGCGATCCTGTCGAGCGTCGAGGCGCTGAGCGCCGCCGGGATGGGGATCCTCTACACGACGCACTACATGGAGGAGGCCGAGCGGCTGTGCAACCGCGTCGGCATCATCCATGAGGGCAGGATCATCGCCGAGGGGTCGCGCCGGGAGCTGGTGGCGCTCGTCGGCGGGCTCGACACGGTCAAGCTTGGTGCGACCGGCGACCTCGCCGCAGCGGCCCGGGCGGTTCGCGAGCTGGACGGCGTCAGGGACGCGACCACGCACGACGGTGGGATCGATCTCCTGGTCGTGGACGCTCGCCGGCTGCTACCGTCGATCCTGGCCTCGATGAACCAGGACGGCCAGTCGGTCAGGTCCGTGGAGGTGGTCGAGCCCGACCTCGAGGCCGTCTTCCTGCACCTGACCGGGAAGGCCCTGCGGGACTGAGGCGAATCCGATGCGCGTCGCGCTCGTCATCGCCGCCAGGATCCTGCGACAGCGCGTGCGGGATCGGTCGGCGATCGTCTTCGCCGTCCTGACGCCGGTCGGGCTGGCCATGGCGTTCTCGGCGATCATCCCCGACTTCACGCCGACCTTCCATACGACGGTCGCGGTCGTCGACCACGACGGCGGCACCGCGGCGCAGGCGCTCATCCAGGGTCCATTGCACGGCCTCGAGTCGGCCGGGATCGCGGACGTCAAGCTCGTCGACACGGAGGCCGACGCGCGCTACGCGGTCAGCGTCAACGACGCCGGCGCCGCGGTCGTCATCCCGGCCGGGTTCAGCAACGCCGTCCAGACCGGAGCCCCGACGGAGGTGCGGATCCTCGCCGGTGGCGGGGCGACGTCGCGCGAGGTCGTTCGGGCGACCGTCACGAGCTTCGCGGACGCAATCGGCGCCGGCCAGCTCGCCGTACAGACCGTGGCGGCGACCGGCGGCACGGTCGACGCGGCCTCGCTCGCGGCGGTCCAGGCAGCCGTCCAGGCCGACCAGCCGATCGTCGTGGCCGACGCGACCGCCGAACACCGGCAGGCCTCGCTGACGACCTTCTACGGGGCGGCCATGGCCATCATGTTCGTGTTCTTCGCCACCCAGTACGGTGCCCTCGCGATCCTGACCGAGCGACGCGTCGGGACGCTGAACCGGCTGCTGGCCGCACCGATCGGCCCGGGCTCGGTGATCCTGGGCGGCTCGATCGCCGGACTGCTGCTCGGGATGCTGGCGATGGGAATCCTCGTCGCCGCGACCACGCTGCTCGGAAGCGCCGACTGGGGACCGCCGCCGCTGGTCGCGATCCTGGCCGTCGACACGCTCACCGTGCCGACCGCCGGCCTGGCCGACATCCTGCCGAGCATCCTCGTCCTGACCGCCATGGGGGTCGTCACCGGCGGGATCGGGCTGGTCCGGGCGCGCGCCGCGCTGGTGCCCGCATGAAGGCCCTCGAGATCGCCCGGGTGAGCATGCTCCGCACCTTCCGTGACCGGTTGGGCCTGTTCTTCATCGTCGTGTTGCCGATGATCCTCGTGATCATGCTCGGCATGACCTACGGGGGCATGAACGCCGCCCGGGTCGGGATCGCCGACGTCGACCGGAGCCCGCTC
>JACQEF010000125.1 GCA_016200745.1 Chloroflexota bacterium
GCCCGGACGGTCGGGGCGTGGTTGATGATCCTGTTCTACCCGCTGACGGCGCTGATCGTCCTGGTCGGGCTGGTCGGGCCGTGGGTCCTCCTGATCGCGCTCGGCATCCCCCGGCTGCTGTCGGTCCTCGAGGTGTTCGACCGGCCGAAGCCGGCCGCGCCGCCGCCCGGTTATCCGGAGCACGGCTGGCCGCTCTGGTTCGTCGCCTACGCGTTCATCCACACGCGGCGAGCCGGCGGCCTGTTCACGCTCGGCCTGGTCCTCAACGCGCTGGTGCCGATCCGGCTGCCCTGGCTGTAGGCCTCGGGGCTCAGGCGGGTCGCGGCGGGCGGTGCGCCAGGTACTCGAGGAAGTCGAGCTTGGTGACGACCCCGGCCGGACGATCCCCTCGGACCGCCACCAACGCCGGCGAGCCGCCCGACAGCAGCGCGAATGCCTCGTCGAGCGTGACCGAGGCCTCGACCAGGGGGAGCGGCGGATCCATGACCTCGCCGACCGTCCGCCCGACCAGTGACGGGTCGCGGAACGCCCGCTCGAGGAGCCCGCGCTCGCTGATCGAGCCGACCAGGCCCACGACCGCGTCGCCCTCGGCGTCCTCCGACACCGGGAGCTGGCTGATCCCGTAGGCCTGCAGCACCGCGATCGCGTCGCCGACCCGATCGGTCGTCCGGGCGACCACCACCGGAGGCAGGTCCGGGGCACGGTGCCGGTCCGCCAGCAGCTCCGAGACCCGGGTCGTCGCGCCGGTCGTCGCCAGCAGGCCGTTGGCCCGCATCCACTCGTCGTTGTAGACCTTGGAGAGGTAGTTGCGCCCGGTGTCCGGCAGGATCACGACCACGACCGCCTCGCCGCCGGCGCCGGCCTGGGTGAGATCGCGCACGACGTCACGCGCGGCGACCATCGCGGTGCCACAGGAACCACCGGCCAGGATGCCCTCCTCGCGGGTGACCCGCCGCGCCATCGCGAACGCGTCACGGTCGCTCACCCGGACCCAGCGATCGACGACCGCGGGATCGTAGGTGCCCGGCAGAAAATCCTCGCCGACGCCCTCCGTCAGGTACGGCCGGGCCGTGTCGCCGGACAGCACGCTCCCCTCCGGATCCGCCCCGATCACCTGGATCCGCGGGTTGCGCGCCTTGAGCGCGCGGGCGATGCCGGTGATGGTGCCGCCGGTCCCCACGCTTGCCACCAGGTGGGTCACCCGGCCCTCGGTCTGCTCCCAGATCTCGGGCCCGGTCGTCCGCTCGTGGGCGTCGGGGTTCTCCTGGTTCCAGTACTGGTCGGGCTTGAACGCGCCGGGGATGTCGCGCGCCAGCCGGGCGGCGACGGAGTAGTAGCTCTCCGGTGACTCGGGGGCGACGTTCGTCGGGCACAGCACGACCTCGGCCCCATAGGCGCGCAGGAGCTGCTGCTTCTCCGACGACTGCTTGTCGGCCATGACGAAGATGCAGCGGTAGCCGCCGCCGGGGTTGAGCATCTCGAGCTTGGCCAGGAGCATCGGCTGACGGTCGGCGGGGCCGAGGTCCCGCGTCAGCCGGTGGATCCGGACGAGCGGCGTCCGGCCGACGAGATCGAGGATCGTCTCCGCGTACTGCATCCCGGCGAGGATAGCGCTCAGCCCGGCGACGCGAGTCAACCGTCGCGATCGAGCCGGCCCGGGCGCAGGAGCAGCCCGGTCAAGCGGTTGCGCAGCCGGCGCGGACGTTCCGGCGGATCGACCGTCAGCGGATGGAGCCTCTCGACCACCGGCCCGAGGATCGCCGCGAGGCGATCGCTCATCCGCCGTGCGAGGTCCAGCTCTTCGCGCGACCCGGGCGCCGGCAACGGCTCGCCGGGCTCGAGCCCGGCGAGCGCGCGGGCCGAGGTCGCCGGCAGGATCCGCGATTCCATCCGGCGGCCGAGGTAGAGCTCCTCGGTGCCGGCGATGGCGACGGGCACGATCGGCGCGTCCGTGCGCAGCGCGATCACCGCCCAGCCCACGCGGAACGGACCGATGTGGCCAACCGGCCCGCTGACCGTCCCCTCGGGCATCTGGACGAGGATCCCGCCGTTGGCGATCACCGCCCGCGCGGACGCCACGTGCTGGTCGATCCCGACGCCTCCGCGCCACACCGGCAGCAGGCCGCCGAGCCGATGGATCAGCCGCTCGCGCCAGCGCGAGGTGAAGGTGGACGGGCCGCTGCCGAGGAACCAGGCCCTCGGCGTCGCGGGGATCGCATGCAGCACCACGAACGGGTCCATCCACCCGCGATGGGCTGCGGCCACCAGCAGATACCCGCCCGTCGGCAGGTTCTCCCGCCCGCCCGTCTCCACGCGGAACCGAAAGACGACGAAGAGCACGAATCGTGCCAGGAGCCGGACGCACCGGTACAGGAAGGAAGCGGACGACTCCGGCGTGCGCCCCAGCCAGGCCAGCCCCTCGACCGCGCCGCCACGCTGGGCGGCGAGCGCCTCGGGCGAGATGCGCGACGGTGGCGGCCGGCGGCGGGCCGACGTCACGGGGACGTCGCTGCCCTGCTCCGGCTCCGGGCCGCCGGGCCCGCCCACCGTCAGGCGGCCGCGATGTCGGGCGACGATTCCGCCAGCTCGTCGTCCCCGGATTCGACGCGGCTGCCCGGCGCACCCCACGTCGCCGCCTCGGGACGCGAGGGCGGGTCGTCGACGGGATCGCGGTCGCGATGGCGCCAGAGCAGGATCGCCAGCGCCGGGAGGACGAACAGGAGCGACACGAGCTGGGCGGTCGGCACGCCGAAGAACGTCCAGTTGTCGTTGCGCAGCGTCTCGAGCGCGAACCGGACGACGCCGTACCAGATGAAGAAGGTCAGGGCCAGGTCGCCGGGGCGGAGCCGGTTCCGGAACCGGAACCCGACCCAGACGAGGAAGGCAGCACCCAGGATCCCCGACAGCGACTCGTACAGGAACAGCGGCTGGAAGTGCTGGCCGAGCG
>JACQEF010000126.1 GCA_016200745.1 Chloroflexota bacterium
CGTCGGCGTCGGGGTGGGCGTCGGCGTCGGGGTGGGCGTCGGCGTCGGGGTGGGCTCCGCGAGCTTGACCTTGAAGTTGTCGTTCTTGGTCCCGGTGCAGCCCTTGAAGTTGACGGCCTTGGAGGCGTCGATCTGGCAGGCCGCAGCGTCCGCGACGGAGATCAGGTCGACCGAGTACTCGCCGCCATTGTTTGGCGTGTTGGCGAACGGCATGAGCTGGACGGGCAGGCCCGAACTGCCACAGGTGCCGCTGCCGACGAGGTGGTTGCCGGCTCCTGACACACCGTCGATGTAGCCGCTGACGACCTTGACCTGGCGGTATTGGTTGGCGTCGGACGAAAGCAGCGTGGCGCCGCTGGGATCGGTCACCTGGAAGTAGTAGTCACCATTGGGCAAGCCGCCGCCGCCACCGCAGTTCTGCGGCCCGCCGTTGAGGTAGACGTCGGTCTTGGCATCGTAGATGTTGGCGTTGACGGTGGTCCCGTTCGCCAGCGACGTCCAGATGGCGCCGGCGTTGTCCGCGGAGACAACCGAGGCAGACGGGCCCAGCAATGCGGCCGTGGTGAGGCCCGCGACGACCAGCCACGCAAGGCGGCGGGCAGTCTTCGAGCGTCGCGGAACGAATCCAGTGTTCATCGATAAGAACCCTCGGGACGGGAGGCGCGTGCGCCTCGGAATTCGATGGACACCGTCCCTTGCTCCCCCCGGAGCAGCTCGGTAACGGTCGAGCGGGCAGGATCATGCCATGACGTACCGGGTGCGTCCAGTACTGATGGATACCTAGAACCGCATCAGACCCACCCGCACCCCGTGCCGGTCGTCGGAAACTGGTGCCCCGCCGCACCCATTCGGCCTGGGCCGCCCAGTACGAATGGGCCCCCCGCCGGCTCGGGGCATGCTCCCGCTACGATGTGCTCCACGCGCTCGGGGATTCGCGCGCCGACAGGAGATACCGTGTCTGATCTGACGGCCACGACCGCGACCACACGCCAGCCGCCCATCCGGAGCCAGGTGCGCGACGCCGTCGAACGCGCGTGGACGCGTTCGATCGCCGAGGGCGCGCTACCGGGGCTGGCGGATGACGTGGCGCGCCCCGCCGTGGAGGTCGAGCGGCCAGCCGACCCGGCACACGGTGACTTCGCCACCAACCTCGCGATGAAGCTGGCGCGTCCCTATCGGATGGCGCCGCTCGCGATCGCCACGCAGCTGTCCGGGCAGCTCGCCAGGGAGGCGACCGAGGCCCGGCCTGCGACGCCGATCGCAACGGTCGAGGTGGCACCGCCGGGCTTTCTCAACATCCGCCTGGCCGATGCCTCGCTCGAGGCCGCCGTGACCGGGATTCTCGCCGACCCCGCCGGGTGGGGCCGCGTCGCGCCGATGGGCAGCCGGTCGGTCAACGTCGAGTTCGTGTCGGCCAATCCGACCGGGCCGCTCCATATCGGCAACGCCCGCGGCGCCTTCGTCGGCGACCTCCTCTGCCGCGTGCTGGAGGCCGGCGGCCAGCGCGTGACCCGCGAGTACTACTTCAACGATTCGGGCGGTCAGATCCGGAACCTCGGGGCCTCGGTGGCCGCCCTGCGGCGTGGCGATCCGCTCCCCGAGGACGGCTACAAGGGCGACTACGTGGCCGACCTGGTCGCCGCCTTGCCGGATGACCTCTGGGAATCGGCTTCGGCGCGCGGGGCCGACACGGACGGGATCGTGGGCCACTGGGCTGCCGGGCGGGTCCGCGAAGGCATCGAGCGCAGCCTGGCCGAGCTCGGCGTTCGGTTCGACGTGTGGACGAGCGAGGCCAGGCTCCACGACGAGGGCTGGGTCGAGCGGGCCGTCCAGCGCCTCCGCGACCACGGCTACGTCTACGAGCAGGACGGCGCGATCTGGTTCCGCTCAACCGACTTCGGCGACGACAAGGACCGGGTGATCTACCGATCCAACGGCGAGCCGACGTACTTCGCGGCCGACATCGGCTACGTGACCGAGAAGTTCAGCCGCGGCTTCGACGATCTCATCTACATCTGGGGTGCCGACCACCACGGGACGGTCGCGCGCGTTCGCAACGCGGCCGAGGCGATGGGCTACGACCGGAATGCCGTCCGGATGCTGCTCTACTCCTGGGTTCGCTTCGTGCGCGACGGACAGGAGGTCTCGATGTCCAAGCGGGCGGGCGAGTTCATCACGCTCGACGAACTGCTGGCCGAGGTCGGCGTGGACGCGGCGCGCTGGTTCTTCGCATCGCGCGGGGCGACCTCGGCGATCGACTTCGACATCGAGCTGGCGAAGAAGCAGTCGAACGAGAACCCGGTCTACTACGTCCAGTACGCGCACGCGCGGATCGCCTCGATCATGCGCAAGGCGGCCGAATCAGGGCTGACGCCCGCCAGCGGCGTCGACGGCGCCCTGACGGGCGCGCCGGAGGCGGCCCTCGCCCGCGCTGTCGCCCGGTTCCCCGAGGTCGTCGAGGACGCCGTGGCCGCCGAAGAGACGCAGGGGATCACCGCCTACGCCACCGACTTGGCCACCACGTTTCACGGCTTCTACCGCGACGCCAGGGTGGTGGATGCGGCCGATCCGGACCGCTCGGCCGTACGACTCGCGCTGGCGTCCGCCACGCGCGTCACGCTGGCGAACGCCCTGCGCCTGCTCGGGATCTCCGCCCCGGAATCGATGTGACGGCGGTCGCCAGCCGGCGATCAGACCCCGGTGGCACCGAAGATCACGTCGAGCGCCAGCAACGCGTCCTGGCTCGACGCGACCAGGACCGTCACGTGGGTTCCCGCGGGTGATGAGACCCGGGCCGGGTTCGCCAGGCCGGCGATCGCCTGGTTGGCGGCGTCGGCGAACTCGGATGCGTCTGCCGCGGTATCCCACGCGGTGTCGATGACCACGCCCCAGGCGCCGGACGGACCCCTGGCCACCGCCAGACGGTCGCCGCCCCAGCCGGCCGCCGCCGACGTGGCCGTCGCCGGCTTCACGCCGGACTCGCGCAGCCAGTAGTCGAGCTCGAGCTCGCCGAACGTGTCCTCCAGCGGCACGGTCCAGCCGCTCCCGAGCTCTGCGGCGAGGTCCGCGGGCAGGTCGACCCGAATCGGCGACTCGTCGGCGGCGTACTTCTCCGGGTGGAGGATCTGCTCGGTCGACACGGGCATCCGTCGGTAGAGGCTGTCGACCCCTGCCCAGCCGTCGCGCAGCTGGGTCGCCTGGACGAAGGAGAGCCCGGTCGTGTACGGGTAGAGCAGCAGGTCGCGGAGGAACGGCGGCGTCCGCTGGAGGACGGCCTGGGCGGCGGGATCAGCGCTCAGGGCGAGGTACGCGAGCATGTCCGCCGGCCCGAAATGAGCGGCGGCCCACAGCGTCATCAGCAGCGTGGCGTCACCCTCGAAGACCGCCTGCCTGGCGAGGAGCCGATCGGACTGGTCGAGAATCCCGTCCTGGTCCTTGAAGACCGCGAAGTTCTGGTCCTGCAGCGCATGGTCGAACTCGTGGGCGAAGGTGATCCGCTCGCCGACGCCAGGGAGGCCGGTCTTGGAGACCACGTACAACTTGCCCTGGTCGTTGCGATAGAACCCGACCACCCCGCCGCTCAGCATGTCGAGCGTCAGGTCGCGCAGGTTGCTGTCGGCGGGGATCAGGCCGAGCGCCTTGTAGAGCCGTTCGTTCGCGGCGACGTAGTCCGGGGGTGACTGCCGGTCGAACTCCCCGGTCATCATCGTCCGCAGCTCCGCCTGGTCGATCGACTGGCGCGGCACCGGACGGCTCGGCCGCAGCCCTCGGATCTGGATCACCTGCTGCTCGATCGCGTCGTAGATCGCGCCGGCATCGGCACTGGCAGCCGGCGGCGAGACGGCCGGCGTGGCGCTTGGCGCCGGCGAGATGGACGGCGCGACGGTCGGAAGCGGAGTGCCGGGCGGCGCTGGCGTGGGCGCGGCCGACCCACAGCCGCTCGCCACGAGCAGGACCGAGGCGACTCCGGCGGACATCGCGCGACGCCGGGCCCAGCCTCGAGCGCGCAGGTCGGACATGCCCGGGATTGTCGCACGGAGTCCCCGCTCGACAGTTGCCCGGCGGGAATATCGCTTTCTTAACCGGATGCCGACTCGACCCTGAATGCTGACGCCGTAGCGTATCGCCTGGACGAACCTCAACGGTTCCTTCCTCCCTCCCTCCGACCGGAGGCGCCGATTGGGCAGGCGCCTCCGGTCTCCCTTTTCTGGGGGAGTGTCCGCGACGGACGGCGGCGCCCTTGATGACCCATTCGCCGCGTTGCCGACTCCGCTCGCTCGCTCACGCAGTTCCAGTGCGCCCGCTCACGTGCTCGCCGACGCCTTGCGCCTGGGCCATCCGGGGCGCCGATTCTCCTGGACGTCCCGAGGCCGCGGGCGGTGGAGCGGGTGATGAGGCTGCTGTGTCAGAATCGAGCGGATGGAACTGACCTGGTATGGCCGCACGTGCGTACGGATTCGCGGCCGGGATGCGGTCGTGGTGGCCGATCCGTATCAGTCGGTCGTGGGGCCGACGGGACGTGGCATCAGCGGTGACGTGGTCACGTTCAGCCATCCGGACGACAATCCGCTGCCCCGCGCGAAAGGCCGGACGTCGCGCGACGGCAGGACCCTGCTGCCGTCGAGCCTCGAGAACGCGTTCGTCCTTGACGGCCCGGGCGAGTACGAGGTCAAGGAAGTCCTCGTGACCGGCGTCCGGACGTACCGCGACGACGCCCGGGGCGCCGAGCTGGGCAAGCAGACCGCGTTCCTGATCGAGGTCGACGGTCTCCACACGATCCATCTCGGCGAGATCGGCCACCTGCTGTCGGAGGAGAAGCTCGCCGACATCGGGTCGGTCGACATCGCCTGCGTCCCGCTTGGGGGCTCGCTGTCCCCGAGCCAGGCGGCGGCGCTCGTCGCGCAGCTGGACCCGCGGATCGTGGTGCCGATGCCGATGTGCGATGACGACGACGAGTGCGCCGAGGCGCTGAAGCGCTTCTTCCACGAGATGGGCGCCGAGGCCGTCACTCAGCCCAAGGTGTCGGTGACGGCCACCAGCCTCCCGGCGGAGACGACGACGGTTCTCCTCGAGTCGCGCGGCAAGCAGGTCTGACCGCTAGGCGCGGTCCAGGACCACTCGGCCGCGCTTGATCACCGTGCGGGCCAGGTCGGCGGCGGGCCAATACGGGATCTGGGTCGAGCTGGGAACGCGCCAGACCACGAGGTCCGCGCTCTTGCCCGG
Organism: Chloroflexota bacterium; assembly: GCA_016200745.1. Taxonomy (GTDB): domain Bacteria; phylum Chloroflexota; class Limnocylindria; order Limnocylindrales; family CSP1-4; genus SPCO01. The sequence continues at coordinate 5,224 of JACQEF010000126.1, forward strand.
TTCGATCGAGCCGACCTCCTCCTCGAGCCCGAGCGCGCGAGCCGCGTTGATGGTCACCGCGGTCAGCGCCTCGTCCGGCGTGAGCCCGAGCTCGACGCAGGCCATCGTCATCGCCAGCGGCAGGCTGGCGGTCGGCGACGTCCCGGGATTGAAGTCGGTCCCGATGGCGACCGGGATCCCTCGATCGACGAAGGCCCGGGCCGGCGCGCCGTGGTCCTTCATGAGGTACCAGGTCGTCACCGGCAGGACGGTCGCCACGACCGGGCGGCCCTCGGCCGCCGCCTTGGC
>JACQEF010000127.1 GCA_016200745.1 Chloroflexota bacterium
CGCCGCGGCGGCGCGCGAGATCTGCGCCAAACCCGTGCTCGGCCGGCCGCCCGGGTGACCGCGATCGGGCCCGGGCCGGTTACGCCGCGGGAGCGGCCGGGGCAGGCGGTGCCGCCCGCATCGCGAAGGCGATGGTGAAGGCGACCCCGACCCCGATGAGCACGTCGCCGACGCTGAACACGTTGGCGAAGGGGATGGCCGCGGGCAGGGCGTACAGGTCGGTCAGCGGCCGGAGCGCCGGGTCGGCGACCACCACGCTGTTCGAGTAACCCGGCGACAGGTCGACCACGGACGCGAGTGCCGCGGGGTCGGCCGGCATGTACCCGCCGTTCGCCACGATCGCGGCGAGGTTCGACGCGGCGCCCAGGGCGATGACCGCCATGCCCGGCACCCGCACGTCCCGGAGGACGGCCACCAGCACGGCCGCGGTGGAGCCAACGTAGATCGCCGGTGCCGCGTCCCCGACCACGGCGCTCACCGGATCGGCGAACAGGACGACCTGGACGAGCAGGCCGAGCACCGCGAGCGGCGCCCAGCGCAGTCGAAGGTCGCCAAGCCGGCCGAGCCGGCCGCCGAGGGCGAGCCCCGCCAGGATCCCGATCGGGATCGCGTACAGGATGAACACCGCTGCGGATCAGCCCGGCTTCGGCAGACCGCCCAGGATGGCTTCGAGCTGCGCCGCGTGCTCGCCCAGGTGGTTGACGATCATCCGCTCGACGATCGCCTCGACCGTCATCTCGCCGAGGGTCGGATGCAGGCCTGCCTTCGACCGCTGGTCCGGCGTCAGCGTGGCGAGGCGGTGGGCCCAGCGCTCGAGCCACGAATCGATGCGGACGTACAGCTCCGCGGTGGGCAGTGTCCGGTCGCGGCCGATCAGCGCAATCCGGACCGGGTCGCTGCCGACGCGGCCGAACGGGACGGGTCCCGCCGGCGCGGCCAGGATCCGCTCGATCTCGCCCAGCCAGTAGGGCAGCATCTCGGCGACATGCGCGAGGAGCTCCATCGGACCCCACGAGGCCTCCGGATCGTGATCGAAGCGGTCGGCCAGGGTCCAGGGCGCTCCGGCATCGATCCCGGGTCGGAGCTCGTCGAGGCGATGACCCGCCGCCTCGAGCCGTTGCGTGACGTCGTCGCTCATCGCTGCAGTGTGGCACGTGCGGGGTAGCATGGACGGCCAAGACCACCGGTCGTCCCGTGGCTCCCGTCGCGGCCGACCGCCCGCTCGCAGCACGGAGACCGCGATGACGGAGACCATCTCACGAGGCGCCGCCAACCAGGCCGGCGCCCGGCTCGACGCGGACGCCTATGCCAAGGCGGCCGATTTCCTGCCCCTCAACGGGATCGACCACGTGGAGTTCTGGGTCGGCAACGCCCGCCAGGCGGCCGCCTACTACCGCGCCCTGTGGGGGTTCACGCCGGTGGCCTATAGCGGCCTCGAGACCAAGGTCCGCGACCGCGCAAGCTACGTCATGGTCCAGAACGACATCCGCTTCGTGTTCACCGCGCCGCTCACGCCGGACGGCGAGATCGCCGAGCACGTCCGGGCGCACGGCGACGGCGTCCACGACATCGCGTTCGCCGTCGACGACGTGGAATCGGCCTGGCGCGAGACCACGTCGCGCGGCGCGGTCTCGGCGCTCGCCCCGAGCGCGCTCGACGGCGGCGAGGACGGCGTGCTCCGTCGCGCCTCGATCCACACCTACGGCGAGGTGCTCCACTCGTTCGTCGATCGATCGAGCTATGCGGGCGTCTTCGCCCCGGGCTATCGCAAGGTCAAGGCGCCGGCGCGAGCCGCCGGGGGCCTGTCCCTCCTCGAGGTCGACCACTGCGTCGGCAACGTCGGGCTCGGCGACATGGACCGGTTCGTCGACTTCTACCGCGACGTGCTCGGGTTCGCCCAGCTGATCCACTACGACGACAAGGTCATCCACACCGAGTACTCGGCGCTGATGTCGAAGGTCATGACCAACGGCAACGGCCGGATCAAGTTCCCGATCAACGAGCCTGCGACCGGCAAGAAGAAGAGCCAGATCCAGGAGTACCTCGACTGGTACCGCTCGCCCGGCTGCCAGCACATCGCGCTGCGGACCGAGGACATCGTCGGGACCGTGCGCCGGCTGCGCGACAACGGCGTCGAGTTCCTGGGCTTGCCGCACGAGTACTACGCGACCTTGGCGGACCGCGTCGGCGACGTCGGCGTCCCGATCGGAACGCTCGAGGAGCTCGGCATCGAGGCCGACCGCGACGAGGAGGGCTTTCTCCTCCAGATCTTCACCCGGCCGGTCCAGGACCGCCCGACGTTCTTCTTCGAGATCATCGAGCGGCACGGCTCGCGCGGGTTCGGCGTGGGCAACTTCAAGGCATTGTTCGAAGCGATCGAGCGCGAGCAGGCCAAGCGCGGGAACCTCTAGCCGGGGCCCGACGGCCCTAGACTCGAACCGTGAAGATCGCTCATGTTCGCGAGCGCCACGGGCCGGCGGGCGCCCCGTGGCGGCTCGCCGCGGCACTCGATTCCGGTGAAGCGCCGGCACGGTGGATGGACCTCGAACTGGCTCGCCGCCGCGCGATCGCGGGCGACCCGCGGCTGGCGCACAACTCGATCCTGCATCGGCAGCCGGTCGGCACGCTCGACGACCACCTCGTTCGCGGCCTTCGAGTCGAATCGCTCCGCGAGCTGGTCGAGCCATTCTCGCCACGGGCCCAGGACGATGACGCGGTGCTCGATGCCGCCGATCTCGCCTTTGGTCCGCCGCTGCTGCGACCATCGTCCGTCAGGGACTTCTACGCGTTCGAGGGTCACGTCCGGACGATGTGGGAGCGACGTGGCGGCGAGATTCCCGAGACCTGGTACCGGCTGCCCGTCTTCTACTTCAGCAACGTCTCGGAGATCCGCGGCCTCGACGACCCGGTCTGGTGCCCGGCGGCCTCATCGGAGCTGGATTACGAGCTGGAAGTCGCGGCCCTCATCGACACGCCCGCGGTCGACCTGCGGAGCGACCGAGCCGACGACGTGATCGGCGGCTTCACGATCTTCAACGACTGGTCCGCGCGCGACCTCCAGCGCGAGGAGACCGTGGTGCGCCTGGGGCCTGCGAAGGGCAAGGATTTCGCCAGCTCGTTCGGGCCGTACCTGGTCACGCCGGACGAGCTCGCCGACGCCCGGCTCGCGAACGGCTTCGACCTGGCGATGACCGCCCGGGTCAACGGGGCCGAAACGAGCCGAGGGCGTTGGTCGGAGGTGCAGTTCTCGTTCGGGGAGATGCTCGCCAGGGCGTCGGCCGACGCACGCCTTCGGCCCGGCGACCTGATCGGCAGCGGGACCGTCGGTGGCGGCTCGCTCCTCGAGATCCGGGAGTCGACGATCGGGCGGTACCTCGAGCCCGGCGACGAGGTCGTCCTCGCGATCGAACGCCTCGGCCGCCTCCGTAACCCGATCGTGGCGAGGCCCGTCTGAGTCCCAACGCGGGATGGGGTGGGGAGATGCGCAGGCTCATCATCGTGGTCGGGGTCATCGCGCTGCTGGCGGGATGCACGCGCGCGGCGGGACCAGGCGTCGCTTCGGGGCCGCCGAGTCCGGACGCGTCAGCCCTTGCGTCAGCCGAACCGTCGCCTTCCGCAGACGAGCCAACGCAGTCGGACGGCGCGGTGCAACACGCGATCGAACTTCGACGTTCGCTCGGGCTCCGGTCGGATCTCGCCTGGGTCGAGGCCGTCGCTGCCGATCCGCGCGCGACCAGCACGCTCCTGGCCATTCCGCTGCTGCCCGACGAAGCAGCCGCGGTCAATGCCCAGTCGAATGACGCGGAAGCCGTGATCGCGGTCGTCAACGACTACGTGGCGAGCCATGTCGACGAGTTCGGAGGCGTGTATATCGACCATGCCTCAGGCGCTGGCGTCGTCGCTCTCTGGACAGCGCATCTCGAGGAGCACGAGACGGCGATCCGAGCCAGGCTCAAGCCAGGAGCTCGATTTGCGGTCCGACTGGTCGCGTACACGGAGCGGTACCTGCGGGGCCTCCAGGACCGCGTGGTGGCCGACCGCGATTGGATGGCATCGATACCAGCCGTCTTCGAATCCGCTGGCGTCGACGTCATCCGCAACGTCACGATGGTGTCGGTGTCCAGCGCGAACCCGAATGCGCCGGACCTTGTCGAGGCTCACTACGGATTCGGCAACGCGTTGGAGGTCGATTCAGATGGGACCGGTGCCGTCCTGATCCCATGGGGCAAGGTCGAAGGCCGAGTCCGCACACCGGCGGGTGATCCTCCTGCTGACAATTGGTACAACCTTGCCTGGCACAGCAGCGGGCCAGGGGCCTGTGGCATCGGCGACGTTGGGTACGGGCTGACCGCCGATGGCACCTTCAGCCTTCCCTGCCAGCAGGGCACCTGGACGATCGAGGTCACCGTCCCCGGCGACGGTGGCTGGCGCTCGATCGGCGAGGGGACCGTGGTGGTCAAGGCAGACCGGACGTCCAGGCTCGACATCGTGCCGACGGAGCCGTGAGGGGTTCGAACCCTCGCTGTGCCACGCACCCCCGCGCAGGCGGCCCGCGAATTGGCTACGGTTCGCGCCATGACGTCCGCGGTTCGGATCGATGCCATGACGGCCGACGACTGGCTGGAGGTTCGGCGGATCTACGCCGAGGGCATCGCCACGACCTTCGCGACGCTCGAGAGCGAAACGCCGGACTGGAACCACTTCGACCATTCCCACCGGCACGACTGCCGGCTGGTCGCCCGCGATGTCGCCGGCGGGCAGGTCCTCGGCTGGACGGCGCTGACCGCCTACTCGGCCCGTCGCGTCTACGCCGGCGTGGCCTGGGAGAGCGTCTATGTCGGAGCATCGGCCCGCGGCCGCGGCGTCGGGCGAGCCCTGCTCGAGGCCGTCATCCCGGCGTCGGAGGCGTCCGGGCTGTGGACCCTGCTGGCCGGGGTGCTCGCCGAGAACACCGCGAGTCTGTCCCTCCACCAGTCGGTCGGGTTCCGCGTGGTCGGGGTCGAGCGCGGATTGGGCCAGGACGCGAATGGCCGCTGGCGGGATGTCTACCTCCTCGAACGCCGGAGCGAGAGCGTCGGCGTCAACCGTTGACCGCCGCACCGAAGAAAGGAGCCGCCGTGAGCGCCGAATCGTCCCCAGCCGCGACCGAGCAGCCAGAAGCCCTGGTCGAGCGGTTGTTCCAGGCCAGCGTCGGCATGTTCGACGTGATGTCGGTCCATCTCGGCGACCGCCTCGGGCTGTACGAGACGCTTCACAAGGATGGGCCGGCAACGTCGGCCGAACTCGCCGCGCGGGCCGGGATCGACGCCCGCTACGCGCGCGAGTGGCTGGA
>JACQEF010000119.1 GCA_016200745.1 Chloroflexota bacterium
GGCGGGTCGTCGCGCTGCTCGGCGGCCACACGGACCTCGTAGCGGGTGAACGGCTGGCGCTTCTTTCGGAGGATGGTGACGACGTCCATCGCCGCGCAACCGGCCTGGGCGACGACCAGCAGCTCGGCTGGGCGGGCGCCCGTGTCGCCTTCGGCGTTGTCCATCACGATCATGTGGCCGCTGCAGGTGCGGGCGATCAACCGCAGGCCGTCTCCGTCGAGCGCCGCCTTGGCCGTCTTGGTGGTCATGGCATCACACCCGACCCTTCGGCACGGTGTGCCAGTACGTCTTGTTGAACACGATCTTGCCCAGGTGCCACACCTGGTTCGGCTTCGGCGGCCGTGGCGGATGCTCGTAGTCGAACTGGAGGAGGGTCCCCTTGCCGTCGCCGATCTCGAAGAAGCACATGACCTTGCCGAGGTAGTCGCCGTGCTTGTGGTCGGGTTCGCGGCCCTCGATCGCGGCGACGATTCGCTCGGTCACGACAGGCGCCTCGAAGTGGGCCGTCGAGCCGGCCTTGGAGAGCGGCAGGTCCGTGGCGTCGCCGAGCGCGAACATGTTCGGTCGGCCGCCCACCTGGAGCGTCGCGCGGTCGGTCGGCAGCCAGCCACCCGGCGCCGGGGCGAGCCCGGAGTCGATCAGGAACTGCTGTCCCTTGTGCGGCGGGACCAGGATCAGGAGGTCGTACGGCAGCTCCTCGCCCTCGAGGCTCCCGATGACGTGCCGTTCTGCGTCGACCGTCTCCACGTTGAAGAACGTGTGGAGCTCGATGCCCTTCTGCTCGAAGATCGGGGTCGCCATCTCCGACACGCTCTCGATCGTGAACGCCCGACCGATCGGCGAGCAGAAGTGGACCTCGCTCGCCTGGCGCAGGCCGCGCTGGCGGAGCTCCGCCTCGATCAGGAACGAGACCTCGAGCGGCGCCGGCGGGCACTTGTACGGCATGCCGGCGATGGCGACGACGATCCTGCCGCCCTTGAACCCGTCGAGCGCCTTGCGCAGCTTGAGCGCGGCCTCGGCCGTGTAGAAGTGCTGGGCCTCGGTGTCGAAATGCTCGATCGCCTCGGGCAGGATGCGCGAGCCGGTCGCGAGCACGAGGTAGTCGTACCCGAGCCGTTCGCCGTCCTTGAGATGCACGATTCGGGTCGGCTCGTCGACCTTCTCGACCTGCCCGACGACGAGGTTCACCCGCGAGTCGAGCAGCCCGCGCTCCGGGCGCTGGAGCTTGTCGGCCCGCTCGCCGCCCATGGCGATGTACATGAAGCCCGGCTGGTAGGTGTGCTGGCCGGTCTGGTCCACGACGGTGATCGCGACCTCGCCGGCCTTCAGCTGGCGGCGGAGCTTCCTGACCAGCAGGTTCGCGGTCAGGGTCCCACCCACGCCGCCACCGAGGATGAGGATCCGTTGCATCACCGGCCTCAGTGCGTCTTCTCGACGATGATCTCGTCGTACCCGTCGCGGGTCTCGAGCGAGACGAGCCGGTGGCCCGCCTTCTCGATCCACTTGGGGATGTCCGTCTTGCTGCCCTTGTCCGACGAGTAGACGGACAGGATGTCGCCCACGGCGGCTTCGCGGATCCCGCGGATGAGCTCCATCAACGGGCCTGGGCAGAAGCTGCCGCGGGCGTCGATCGTCCGCGTGATCGCGGGCGTGGTGATCGTGTCGGTCATTGGACGGGCGTCCTTCCTAGATGAACAGCGGGACGGAGTGTTCGGAGATCAGGCCGATGACGGTCGCGGCGCCAACCGGCTCGGCCATGCCCTCGATCATGTCCTCGGGCTTGAGCCCGAACATGTCCATCGTCATCTGGCACGGGATGAACTCGACGCCCATGGCCTGGGCGGCCTCGAGCAGCTCCTTGGGGCTGGCGACCCCGTACTTCTTGGCAAGCTTGCGCATCATCCACGGGCCCATGCCCATGAAGTTCATCTTGCTGAGCTTCCGGTGGCTCACGCCCGGGCGCTGCATGAACGACAGCATCTTCTGCATCCAGGTCTCGCCGGTGATCCGCTTCGAATCCTTGACGAACACCTGAAGGCCCCAGAACGTGACGAAGACACGGGTCTTGACGCCCATCGCGGCGCTGGTGGAGGCCAGGATCATGGTCGCCCAGACCTTCTCGAGGTCGCCGCTGTAGTCGATGATCAGGATGTCCTTGGCGACCGGCTCGGCGGCCTCCTGGAAGGCCGGCTGGGGTGCCGGTTCGACGGTCTCGCGCGCCGTGGTCACGGGTCGTTCGGCAACGATTGTCATCTCTGGCTCCCTACTTCCGGCGCAGGACGAAGCGGTAGACCCCGCCGTCCACGGACTGCTCGACGAGCTCGTTTCCGGTCGTCTTCGACCAGGCCGCGAGGTCCTTGGTGGATCCCGGGTCGGTGGCGAGGACCTCGATCAACTGGCCGGAGGCGACGGTCTTGATGGCCTGGGCGGTCTTGACGATCGGCATCGGGCACGACGACCCGCGGGCATCGACGTGCTGGCTGATCTCGACGACTGCCATGGGATGACTCCTTCCGTGTGGTGGATCAGATGAAGACGACCTGGCCCTCGCCCGCCTTCAGGTAGAAGGCGGTGACGCCTTCGACGCCGTCCACGAGGGGGTCGAGGTCGGACTGGTCGAGGTGCAGCAGGTCCATCGACAGCGAGCAGGCCTCGATGTCGACGGCGCCGAGCTCCTTGGCCTGGCGGAACGTCTCGGCCCAGCTCGCCTGGCCGGCGGCACGGAGGCCGTCGACGGCCGCCCGCCCGGCGGCGCCCGCCTCGGGCGCGAGACCGTGGTCGGCGTCGATCCGGTCGGCCCGGAAGGCATCAAGCGCCCAGTACTGCAGGAACAGGTTGACCGGCCTGCCGAGCGCCGCCGCACCGGCCGTCAGGACCGCCGCGGCCTGCAGCTTGTCGTCGGTGCCCGAGAAGAGGACCACGTTGAGCGGTTCGTCCATGAATCGACTACCTCGCTGCAGCGGGAACGCGGAGGTTTGGCGGGGTCGGCGGTCCCGACTCGTCCGGGACCGAGGCGGCGACGGCGCTCGAGTTGGCGGCCATCTGGCCCAGGCGGGTCAGCCGCCGTTCGAGGACGCCGCGCATGAGCGCGCAGGCCGCGGTGACGTCCGGGTCGACGAGCCGGTAGCGGACTTCCCGGCCGTCGCGCTCGGCGTCGACGATGCCGGCGGTCCGAAGGACCGCGAGGTGCTGCGACACGTTGGGCTGACTGGCGCCGATCAGCTCGGCGAGCCGGCCGACCTCGATCGGGCCGCGGGCCAGGACGTGAATGATCTCGATGCGTCGTGGGCTGGCGAGCGTCTTGAGGACCTCGGCCTCCAGGATCGTGATGTCGTCCATGCACACGACTATCGACATATGCGCAGTCGCTGATAAGTGCCGGGCAGCCCGACCAGGCAGAGCCGGTGGTCACAACCTCTCTGGAAGATCGGCGGCGAGGCTCACGCTGGCCTCCTCGTCATCTCTCCGTCCCGGAAGAAGGGGCCATTTGGCAGATTGGCGGCGCGCGATTCCCTCCACCAAAATATGTACCAGATCAGTTATGATTTACCCTAGAGGAGGCAGCGCACTGTGGGACACATTTCGCGCCGGCTGACGGCGATCGTCGCCCTGGGTCTCGTGCTGGCCGGGTGCAGCGGCGCCGGGGCACCGACCTGGACCTATCCCCCGGGCGGATCCCCGGCAGCGGGTGCTGCGCCGGCGTCGGCCAATCCATCGGCGTCGACCCAGCCGATCACGCCCGGGCCTGACGTCGCCGCTGCGGTGTCGTCGATCGACATCAAGGCATTCGATCTCGGCTTCGATCCTTCGTCCATCACCGTCGCCGGCGCCGCTACGTATGACGTCACGTTCCAGAACACCGGCTCGACCTTCCACGACCTGACCTTCTCGGACGGCACCAAACTGGGCGCGGACCCCGGCGTGACGGCCACCGGCAAGGTCACGGTCCCGGCGGCCGGCCTGACGTTCCTGTGCTCGGTTCCCGGGCATGCCGATGCGGGCATGCGCGGCACGATCGGCGTCGCCACGACCGCCGCCGCCAGCACTGAGCCGGGAGCAGGTTCGTCGGCCACGACCGGCGCCACCGCGTCGGTTTCGGCGCCCACCGCCGATCCGAACGCGGCGCCCTACGTCCTGCGCGACGCGACCGCCCCGGCCGTACTGCCCGGGACCGTGCACGACATCGACCTGCCGATCATCGAGAAGGACATCACGGTCGCCAAGGGCTTTGTCGTCCGCGCCTGGACGTTCGGCGGCGCCGTCCCCGGACCCACCATCCGGGTGCACCTCGGCGACACCGTTCGCATCAACCTCAAGAACGAGGGCGCCATGGCCCACTCGATCGACTTCCACGCCAGCCAGACCGCCTGGAACGACCAGATGGTCGACATCGCACCGGGAGGGACGGCCACCTACACATTCAAGGCCGACTACGCCGGCGTCTGGATGTATCACTGCGGCACGGCCCCGGCGCTCGAACACATCGCCAACGGCATGTTCGGCATGGTGATCGTCGAGCCCAAGGGCGGCCTCCCGAAGGTGGACCAGGAGTTCGCATTCGTCCAGAGCGAGTGGTACCTGGGCGCGCAGGGCGAGCCCGCCGACTATGCCAAGGCCAGCGCCGCGGCCCCGGCTCCCGACTTCGTGGTGTTCAACGGGATCGCCAACCAATACAAGGACAATCCGATCCAGGTCACCACCAAAGGCAGGGTCCGTGTCTTCGTCCTCGACGCCGGGCCGAGCATCGACAGTTCGTACCACGTGGTCGGAACACTGTTCGACGAGGTCACCAAGGAAGGGGTCGTCGCCCTGAAACGCGGGAACGCAGGTGGCTGGGGCGCCCAGGCCATCGATCTGTCGCCTGCGCAAGGCGGCATCGTCGAGTTCAGCCCCGCGGAGGACGGCCTGTACCCGTTCGTGACCCACGCCTTCAACTTCGTCGGCCGGGGCGCCTTGGGCCTCTTCAAGGCCGGGGATGGCGATCCCAAGAACTGAGCGACACTCCGCCGCCTCGCCAGTCTGCGCGCCCGCGCCCGTTGCGGCGCCCTTGGTCAATCGTGCCAGCCGGCCCATCAGCCCATGGCCGATGGCCCTGTTGATCTTCGCGCCGCGGGTTGTTCGATGAGCATCCTGGGGAGTCCGCGTCGAGGACCTCAGGGTGAAGGAGACCTCGAGCATGAAGATCCTCATCAGCGCGGCATCCCGCCACGGATCCACGAGCGAGATGGCCGAGGCGATCGCCGACGCCCTCGCGAGGGAGGGCATCGAGGCCGACGTCCGGCGGCCCGAAGAGGTCGCCTCGGTGGCGGCCTATGACGGGGTCGTGCTCGGCAGCGGGGTGTACGCCGGTCGCTGGCTGGGTCCGGTCAAGCAGTTGATCGAGCGCGAATCGGCGGCGCTGGCGACCCGGCCGGTCTGGCTCTTCTCGAGCGGTCCGCTCGGCGACCCGCTCAAGCCCGAACAGGATCCCGAGGACGTCGCGCTGCTGGTGAAGCAGATCCACCCGGTCGAACACCGGACCTTCGCGGGAAAGATCGACAAGCGACAGCTGGGGATCGCCGAGAAGGCCATCTTCGCGGTCGTCCGCGCGCCCGAAGGCGACTTCCGACCCTGGCCGGCCATCGCCGAATGGGCGTCCGAGATCGCCGCCACGATGCGGGCGAGGGCTGGCCAGGTCGCCGCAGTCTGACGGCGGGTCGCGGAACGCCTAGCTGCCGGTGCCCGTCCCGCGCAGCTTGGCCATGTACGCCGCCGCCTGCGCCCGCCGCTCGAGATTGAGCTTGGACAGGATCGAGCTGACGTAGTTCTTGAC
>JACQEF010000026.1 GCA_016200745.1 Chloroflexota bacterium
CTCGGCTCCTCGGGCGTGGGCAAGTCCACCCTCGTCAACGCCCTCCTCGGCGAGGCTCGCCAGAAGACCGCCGAGGTCCGGGTCTCCGATTCGCGAGGCCGCCACACCACCACCCACCGGGAACTGTTCGAGTTGCCCGGTGGCGCGCTCCTGGTCGACACGCCGGGCATTCGCGCGCTCGAGGTGCTGGGTGCGGACGAGGGGCTCGAATCGACCTTCGACGACGTGGCCGAGCTCGCGGCCGCCTGCCGGTTCAGCGACTGCGCCCACGCCGGCGAGCCGGGCTGTGCGGTCGCCGCGGCGGTCGCCGACGGGAGGCTGGGCGAGGACCGGCTGGCCAGCCACCGCAAGCTCGAGCGCGAGATGGCGCACGCCGCCCGCCAGGGGGACCCGCGCGCTCGAGCGGAGCACCGCCGCACCTGGCGGATCATCTCGAAGTCCGTGAACGAGCACATGGCGCGCAAGTACGGAGACGACCGATGACGCAGACGAAGGCCAGGCTCACCAGCACGCTCCCCGATTCGCCACCCGTCCCCGGACTCCGGCCGCGCTTCCTGGTCGACGACGCGGACTACGTGCCGCTCGCCGAGCTGATCCGGGACGCGCACACTCACGACGGCATCCCGTGGCTGCCGACCGCCGACACCGTCCGGCTCGACCTCACGCCGGACGTGATCGACGTGACCCGCGACGTCGTGCTCGTCGAGCTCGACGGCCGGCTTGTGGCGATGACGGCGGTTCCCCGCGAGGTCCGGGCGGACACCCCGACGTACGACCTGTGGGGCAAGGTGGCGCCTGGCCTGCGCCGGCGAGGCATCGGATCGTGGCTGCTGGACTGGAGCGTCGAACGCGCCCGCCAGCGGGCCGCGGCCGAGGACCCGGAACGGCCGGTCAGGCTCGGCGCCCACGCCGGCGAGCAGGAGGCGGGTGCCCGGGCGCTGTACGAGCGCGCGGGCCTGGAGCCGGCTCGTCACTTCTTCCTGATGCGTCGTGACCATCTCGAGGAGGTGGAACCGATACCGCTCCCCGACGGCATCGAGATGCGCCGCGTGCTGCCCGAGCAGCACCGGGCGATCTACGACGCCGGCACGGAGGCGTTCCAGGACCACTGGGAGCCCCACGATCACGGCGAGGAAGGGTTCCGCCAGACGTTCAACCAGCCGGACACCGACACCGACCTGTGGGCCGTCGCCTGGGACGGCGGCGAGGTGGCCGGCGTGGTCGAGACCTGGATCTGGTCGGAGGAGAACCGGCGCCTCGGCGTCCGTCGCGGCTGGCTCGAGAAGATCAGCGTCCGGCGGCCGTGGCGGAAGCGCGGTGTGGCCCGCGCCCTGACGGCCGCGGCCATGATCAAGATCCGCGAGGCCGGCATGGACGAGGCGATGCTCGGGGTGGATGCGCAGAACCCGACCGGCGCGCTGGGGCTGTACGAGAGCCTCGGGTTCACGGTGTTCCGCCGATCGATGGCCTATCGGGCGCCGCTCGAGCCCTGATCTCATCGTCACGGTCGGTCCTGACCGCGAATGCTTGCCGCCCAGGACGGGCCAGACCACGCAACGACCGGGATCGCGACCGTCGCCGCCCGAATCTTGCTGCGTGAGACCAGCTGCGCCAAGGAGGCACCCCGGCGTTCGCGTTGTTCGCCGAGTCTGCCGGCCGGGGCAAGATTGGGCGGCTAGTGGCGGACCGGGCAGCGAGTGGCGGCAAGGACCCGGCAGCGGGTGCGGCCAGGTCCGCTAGGCGAGCAGCCTGCGCTGGTCGCGGACCAGCTCCATCCAGGCCCGTTCGCGGCGGATCGTCGTCGATTCGCCGTGGCCGGGGAACACGGCCACCCGGTCCTCGAGGGCGGCCAGCCGGCCGATCGATTCGACCATCGCCTCGGCGTCCCCGCCCGGCAGGTCGACCCGGCCCCAGCCGGCGGCGAACAGCGTGTCGCCGCTGTACAGCTCGCCATCGTCCTCGGCCAGGAGACAGACCGAACCCTCCGTGTGCCCCGGGGTGTGGAGCACCCGAAGGCGGATCTCCCCGAAGCGCACGACCCCGCCCTCGGCCAGCTCGACAGCCGGCACCGACGGCGGGATCTCGAATGGCGCGAAGAGCGGTACCGGGTGCTCGAGCCGGTCGCGGTCGAGCGCGTGCACGGCGATCGGCGCCCCCGTGTGCGCCGCCACCGCGGCGTTGTCGCCGATGTGATCCCAGTGGCCGTGCGTGGAGACGATCAGCTTGAGCGTCCAGTCCCGTTCGGCCAGGGCGCCGGCGATCCAGGCCAGGCTCGGGGTCGCGGTGTCGATCGCGATCGCCTCCCGGGATCGCGGGTCGGCCAGCACGTGGACGTTGGTCGCGATCGGTCCGACCACGCGGCTCAGGCGTTCCATCGCCCCGATTGTGGCAGACGGCGAGTGCGCGCCGGCTCGTCGCGGCCGGATGCCGAGCCCGGACGACGCGTGCGCAGAAGCGCCAGGACCCGGCGGTCGATCCAGCCCGGCGCGGCCGCCCGCTCTTCGAGGTTCTCGACCGCCATCCAGTCGTCGAGCGCACGCTGCCAGCGGGCGTCCCAGTTCCCCGGACAGGGCCGCGGCTCGCCGACGAACGGGCGCGGAGCCTCCGGCTCGGGCGGGCGCCCCGACATCGGCGCGTAAACGGCCCCGAACCGGCCGCCCGGCCCGGCTCCGAGCGACTCGAGCAGCGACCGGATCTCGCCAGCCACGGTCTCATCGACGGCCTCCAGCTCGTCGATCGCGGGCCGGTCGTTGTAGAGATGCTGGAGGTCCACGAGCCGGCCCAGCTCGCCGATCGGGTCCGTGTGGTGGTCCACCCGCAGGTCCATCCAGCGGTCGTTGCCACCGCCGTACCCGCCGCCCGCTCGCACGATCAGGAGCGCGGCCGACTCGCGGCCGCGCCGGTCACCGCCGGCAGCATCGGCGGCGGCCAGGCAGGCGACGAGCAGCTCCGGGAACGGCCGGCCACCGGCGAGCAGCGTGTCGGCGAGGCCGTCCACCACCGCCGCCCCGGCCAGGATGTTGCCCTGCCCCGATCCCGGCAGTCGCCCACGGCACCACGGCCCCGACCGCGAGGAACTTCGACTGGACCGCGACGCCGAGGTCGCCGGTCGCCGGATCCAGGGCGACGATCGAGAACGTCATCCGAGCGGCCGGACGTTCGACGGACCGGTCACGCCTCGAGCTTCGTGCGGATGCACTCGAACGTCTGGCCGATCATCTTGTTGGCGGTGCCCTCGATCAGCCGGGCCCCGACGCTCGCGAGCGTGCCGGCGATGTTGACGTCGGCATTCCAGTCCATGACGGTCGCCCCATCCGGGCCGTCCGACAGGCGCATCTCGGCCGTCGCGTCCACAGCGCTGCCGGGCGCCTGCCCGTGCGCCTTGATCAGCGCCCGGTCGGGTGGCTGCTGCTCGGCGAACTCCATGTCGACGACGAAGCGGGCGCTGATGAAGCCGATCCCGACCTTGGCCGTCGCCTTGAAATGGGTCGCGTCGACGACGTCGATCTTCTCGACGCCGGGCCCGCACGGCCCGACCTGCTGCGGATCGATCACGAATGCCCAGACCCGGTCGCGTGACGCCCGGATGGGAACGGTCCCTTCGAAACGCATGCGCAGTCTCCAGCGCTACACGGTGCAACCCGGATCAGTCCGGGGATGATATCGGCGGCGTCAGGTACGCGGTCGGTTCGCGGATGAAGCTGGTCCGGCAGCCCATCGAGCAGAAGGCATAGACGACGCCGTCGTGCTCGGCGAGGTGCCGGGCATGGGCCCGGTCGACGGTCATCCCGCAGACCGGGTCGAGCAGCACGATGTCGTCGATCACGGGCTGGATCGGCGCCGGGCTCACCTCGCCGGCGAGGGTTGCCGGGCCTGGCGACGCCACGAACGCGGCGGTGCCGCGCCTGACCTGGACCAGCTCGGCCAGGATCGAGAGTGCGACCTCCTCGGCCGTCTCGGCACCGAGGTCGATGCCGGCAGGGGCCCGCAGGGCGGCGAGGCGTTCCTCGGGGATCCGCGCCTCCTCGCGCAACCAGGCCCGGACCACGCCGGCTCGAGTCGGCGAGGCGACCAGGCCGACGTAGGCCGCGTTGCGGGCGAGGGCGGCGGCGGTCGCCTCCTCGTCCCAGACGCCCTGCGTGGCGACCACGACGGCCGGGCTCACGGCCGGATCCGTGTCGCGGATGTCGGTCCCCGCGATCACGCGTTCGGCGCCGGGGAAGGCCGCCGGATCGGCGACCGGATCGAAGACCGAGACGCGCCAGCCGGCCGCCGAACCGAGGGCGACGAGCGCGCCGGCGATCGGCGTCGTGCCGGCCACCCACAGGACCGGCGCAGGCAGGTGCGGTTCCACGTAGATCTCCAGGGTCCCGCCGGAATGGCAGGTCATGACCAGCTCCACGACGCCGTCGCCGCGACGGCCCTCGGCCGGGACGTCCTTCGACAGCCGAAGGAGCCGCGGTTGCCCGTCGACGAGCGCCCGAAGCGCCTCGCGCACGACGACGGGCCGGGCGCAGCTGCCGCCGACCCAGCCCTCGATGGCGCCGTCGGGGTGCACGATGCCGGATGCGCCGGGCCGGGCCGACGTCGGCCGGCGGACGGCCACGACCGTGGCGATCACGAACGACCGGCCCGCCGCCTCGAGCCCGGCGGCTCTCGCGAAGATCGAAGTCGCGGCCACGGCGGCCTCCTGTCCCCTACGCCACGCCCTTCTCGTGGAGGATGGCCCAGATCTTCTGGGGCGTCATCGGGATGTCCACGTTCCGGACACCGAGGTGCCAGAGCGCGTCGACGACGGCGTTGGCGATGGCCGGCGGGGCGCCCACGGTCGCCGACTCGCCCACCCCCTTCGCTCCGATCGGGTGATGCGGCGACGGGGTGATCGTCTTGGCGGTCTCCCAGCTCGGCGTTTCGACGGCCGTCGGGAGCAGGTAGTCCATGAACGTTCCGGCCATGTTGTTGCCGAGCTCGTCGTAGGTGATCTCCTCGTACAGGGCCGGCGCGAGGCCCATCGTCAGGCCGCCGTGGATCTGGCCGTCGACGATCATCGGGTTGATGATGTTGCCGCAGTCGTCGACCGCCACGAAGCGGCGGACGTGGACCTGGCCGGTGGCCTTGTCGATGTCGACGACGCAGATGTAGCTGCCGAACGGGAAGGTCAGGTTCGGCGGGTCGTAGTAGTCCACGGCCTCGAGGCCCGCTTCCATCCCCTGCGGGTGGTTGGTGTAGGCGGCGAAGGCGATCTCCTGGATGGTCTTGAAGCGGTCGGGCGAGCCCTTGACGCTGAACTTGCCGGGCTCCCACTCGAGGTCCTCCTCGTTGGCCTCGAGCAGGTGCGCGGCGAGCTTCCGCGCCTTGTCGCGGATCTTGCGCGCCGCCATGGCGGTCGCCGCGCCGGCGACCGGCGTGGAGCGCGAGGCATAGGTGCCGAGCCCGTAGGGCGCGGTGTCCGTGTCGCCCTCCGCGATCTTGATGTCCGCGACCGGGAAGCCCAGCTCCTCCGAGATGATCTGGGCGAAC
>JACQEF010000130.1 GCA_016200745.1 Chloroflexota bacterium
AAAGGGAGCCCGGACCGCCACCACCAGCGGCAGCTCGAGCAGGCGGGCCAGGATCGCCCTCGGATCCATCGACGGCCGGGTCAGCCCTCCAGATCGTCGAACAGGACGGGCTGGAGGTCCTCGGCACGCACGCGCCGCGGCGCCGCCACGAGCGCCCGAACTTCGCCGCGCCGCACGAACCGCCGCCCACCGAGCTTGATGCTCTGGAGCCGTCCCGCGCGCGCCCAGCCGCCGATCGTGGCCGACGTGAAATGGACGTTGGCGGCCGCGAGGATCTCGGCGGCCTCGGCGAGCGTGATCCAGTCGGTCGCGGCGGCCATCGGCTCAGTCCGCCTTGCTGGTGGCGCCGGACTCCGCCGGCTTGGTCGCTGTGGACGCCGGCGCGCCGGCCGGCGAACCGGCGTCGTCGCTCTTGGCGCCGCCCTCGACGTGCGAGCCCTCGCCGGACGTGCCGTCCGACGCCTTGGACGTGCCCGGCGTCGCTGTCGCGCGCCGCTCCTTCTTGGCCCAGCCGGTCCCCTTGAAGTGGACGGCCGGCGCCGAGATCGCCTTGTGGATCTGACCCTTGCCGCAGATCGGGCAGGTCGTCGGTCCCTCGGCGTGGACGCCGTGGACCACCTCGAACCGCCGGCCGCACGCCGAGCAGTCATAGTCGTAGAGCGGCATGGATCAACTCGCCGTCAGCCGCGCAGCAGGCGCATGCCGCACTTGGGGCAGTAGAACGCCCGCTCGTGGGCCGAGGCGAAGCCGCAGTGCGCGCAGACGAGCCCACCCCGACCCGCCGCCGGAACCGGGCGCTCGATGCTCGTGAGACCGAGGGCGTACTGGCTGGCCAGGATGTTGTTGAGCAGGCCCGCCAGGAGCTTGGCGCCGATCCGGTCGGTGTCGCCCCGGACGCCCTTGCCGCCCCAGCCGACCACCGCCCGGCAGATCATGTCGCCGGTGGCCTCGTCCCAGTGGGCGGCAACGCCGCCGACGATCGCGTTGTACTCCGGGTAGCCGGCCGTGTCGACCTCACCGTCGAGCAGCGCGCAGACGAACGTGTCGAAGGCGAGATCCACCGCGTCGATCGACTCGAGCACTACCAGGGCGTGCCGGGTGATCGGCGAATGGACGTGATGGGCGTTCAGCCACTGCATCGCCTCGGACGGCATGACGATCGTGGGCGTCGCCTGGCTGAACTCGATCGGCAGGGGTTCGACGATCTCGATCTCCGAGCGAGCCAGCCCCACCAGCATCGACGGCAGCTCGCGGACCGCCGCCGGTCCCGCCTTCATCCGGACGCCTTCGCTGCTCTTGCCCGCGTAGTAGAGCTTGAGCTGGTGGTCCTGGGCGACCACCTCTTCTGGCATCAACCCGGACGAGGTCTTGGCGGGTTCCGGCGTCGCCGGCTCCGCCTGGCCCCGGCGCTTCAGGAATTCGAGCGGCACGTGGTGGCTCCAAGCAACGGGTGCGGTCGAGTGACCACCATCCTAGCAGGGGGCGTCACCTCAATCGCCGGCGACCGCTTGGAGGATCCGCGCCTCGTCGGCCTCGAGCCGGACGCTGCCGCCGGCCACCGGGGCTCCTCCCGGGATCTCGCCAGCCGTTGCCAGGGCGGTCCGCCAGCACGTGCCGGCCGGCGGGTCCGGGACCGGCCAGGTCGTCGCCTCGCGCGACAGGTTGATCGCCACCAGCAGGCTCTGGCCGGGCGTCGTCCTCGCGTAAGCGACGATCGAGCTCCCGGCGCCCGGGAGCAGCTCGAACGCGCCGACCTGGAGCGCCGGCATCCCGGCCCGGAGCGCTGTCAGCCGGCGGTACAGGGCCAGCACCGATCGGTCGTCGTCCAGTTGCGCCGCCACGTTTCTCGTTGCCGAATCGGCGCCGATGCGCAGCCACGGCCGGCCGGTCGTGAACCCGGCGCCCGGGCCGCCCGACCAGGGCATCGGTGTCCGGCACCTGGATCGGTCCCACCACGCGAAATCGGGGCCGACGCGGGCCGCCGGTGGGTCGACGCTCTCCTCCGGCGGGATCTCGACGTCCTCCATGCCGATCTCCTCGCCGTAGTAGATGAACGGCGTGCCGCGGACGGTCAGCAGCAGCACCGCCGCGGCTTTCGCCACCGCGTCGGGGTCGTGGCCGGCGACCGAGGCAACCAGCCGCGAGGCATGCCGCGACTGGTCGTGATTGGACAGGACGACGGTCGGCCAGCGATCCTCCCCGAAGACCGCGTCACGGCGGGCGAGCGCGGCGTTGACCGCGGCCGCGGTCCACTGCGTCCCGAGCAGCTCCCAGTCGAAGACGAGGTGGCGCGACGCGGTCAGATCGGCCGCCTGCTCGATCTGGCCGTCGAACAGCTCGCCCACGGTCATGCGCCCCGGGACGGCGTCGACCATCGCCCGGAACCGTCCGATGAGGTCCTTGAGGTCGGGCTGGTCGCGATCGTACCGGTGGACCTGGCGGGCCCAGGTCGAGGTCCCCGGGCGGCTCGGATTCGACGGGAGGCCGGGGTGCTTGAGGAACGCGTTGAAGACGTCGAGCCGGAAGCCGTCGACGCCGCGTTCGAGCCAGCGCCGGACCATCGCGAACTGGGCGGTCTCCACGGCCGGCGTGCGCCAGTCGAGCTCGGGCTGCTCGGGCAGGAAGGTGTGGAAGTAGAACTGCTTGCGGCGCGGCTCCCACTGCCAGCCGGGACCACCGAAGTACGACGTCCAGTTGTTGGGTGGCAGCGGCTCCCCGTCGGGTCCGTAGCCGGCCGGATCACGCCACAGGTACCAGTCGGCGAACGGCCCCGTCCGGCTCGACCGCGACGACCGGAACCAGGGGTGCTGGTCGCTGGTGTGGTTGAGGACGAGGTCGAGGATGATCCGGATCCCGCGCCGATGCGCCTCGGTGACCAGCCGGTCGAAATCGGCCTCGGTCCCGAGGTGGTCGACGATGCCCGGCAGGTCGCCGACGCCATTGCCGTCGCTGTCGGCGAAGCTGCGTGGATAGACCTGGTAGATCACGCCACGCTGCCACCAGTCGTCGCCGAAGCGGGGCGACTGCACGGCGATGGCATGGCCGGCGTGCGTCATGTGATCTCCCTGAGATGCGGCGAGGTCAACGATGGCGGTTCGATTCGCGGTGTCGCAGTTCGGACTTGACAAGCGACCCGCGAGGCTGCATTGATACGCGTTACTGACGCGCGTTACTTTCGTGGAGGGAAGTGTGCGTGACAGTCTCCACAAGCGTCGCCGACGGGTCAAGTGGTCAGCTGCGGCGGGCGGTGGAGCGCTGAGGAGGAGCGGCACCGAGCATGCCCAAGCGACCGACCAGCGCCGACGTGGCCGCCGCTGCCGGGGTGTCGCGGACGACGGTGTCGTTCGTGCTCAAC
This sequence comes from Chloroflexota bacterium, assembly GCA_016200745.1. Classification (GTDB taxonomy): domain Bacteria; phylum Chloroflexota; class Limnocylindria; order Limnocylindrales; family CSP1-4; genus SPCO01. Next base: position 3,356 of record JACQEF010000130.1, read on the forward strand.
GAGCGGCAGGGGGTCAAGATCCCCGACGAAACCCGTCAGCGCGTCCTCGACGCGGCGGCCAAGCTCGACTATCACCAGAACTCGGTCGCCCGCCAGCTCGCCGGTGGCGCCAGCCGCGCCCTCGGGCTGGTGCTCCGCCAGACCCCGGAGCAGGTGGCCAATGACGGCGTCCTGGCCGAGACCCTGCGCGGCCTGTCCGACGCGGCCCGCGCCGCCAATCATCGCGTGCTGGTCGAGACGCTCGCCCCGGCCGACGGCCACTACGCCAACCTGCTGCGCTCGGGCCGGACCGACGGGCTGATCGTGTCCGGCCCGCGATACGACGACATCGAGCTCGTCGAGCTGGTCCGCGACGGCTTCCCGGTCGTCATCCAGGGATCGCAGCCCGGGCTCGACGGCGTCGGTCCGTCCCCACTCTCCACTCGTGAGATGAAGCCACTCGAGCGCTGCGGCGTGCAC
>JACQEF010000131.1 GCA_016200745.1 Chloroflexota bacterium
AGGCTGACCGCGTCGGTCGGCGACCCGTCCACGGAGTAGGCGAGTGAGCCGTCGGCCAGCGTCCGTTCACGGATGCGGAGCGGGCGCATCAGCGTCTTCTGGTGGCCGACTGCGCTCTGGTTGGTGTCCGGGGCCACCACGGTGACGTCGCCGATCGAGTCGAGCGCCTGCTTGAGCGCGAGCAGCCCGCGAGATTCGACGCCGTCGTCGTTGGTCACCAGGATCCGCGGCCGGCTCGACCATTCGGCCAGCGGCCGAGCATGCTCCCGGAGCGATCGGGGGCCGCCACGCGCGGCGCCGCCGGCGAGCGGCTCGCCGCGCTCCTTGTCGACGTCGCGGCGCTCGGTCCTTGCCCGCTCCCGGGTGAGGTCGGGCGTGTCGGTCATGTCGGTTTGGTCGCGGGGTGCGGGTCGTCGATGTCCATCGCGCTCCCCGGCGACGGCTCGCGCGGCACGTGGACCTGCCGGCCCTCGCGATCGGCGAGGCGGCGGGCCGCCCGCCCGGCCACGGTCCGATCGCCGGTCGTGCGATGGAGGAACTGGAAGAAGAATGACGACACGACGGACGCGATCGGGATACCGAAGATGGCGCCCGGGATGCCCGCGATCCGCGACCCTATGAGGACCGACCCGAGGACCACGATCGGGTGGATGCCCACCGCGTCCTGCATGATCCGAGGCTGGAGCACGTTCATCACCACGATCCAGCCGATCCCCATCAGCAGGACCGCGGGCAGCAGCGCGCTCGGCTGGAGGACGAGGGCCACGACCACCGGTGGGGCCCACGACACGAACGGCCCGAAGAACGGGATCGCCTGGAGGATGCCGGCGCTGACCGCCGACAGGGCGGCGAGCGGCAGGCCCAGCACGAGGTCGGTCGCGAGTGCGATCAGGAAATAGACGACGCCCATCAGCGCCTGGCCGCGGAGGAACCCGCCGAACGAGCGAGACACCGACGTCTGGAGCAGCCGGGCGTCCTCGGCATAGGCCGGCGGGACGAGCCGGAACAGGAACGCCACGATCTGGTCCCGGTCGACGACCATGTAGATCGACAGGAAGAAGACGATCAGCATCGTCCCGACCGCGCCGAGACTGGCGACCGCGAACTGCTGGAGCGGCTCGACCAACTGGCCGGCGATCTGGTCCAGGTTGGACAGGACCGCGGCCGACTCGGCGGCGAGGTTGATCTGGCCGAGCCCGACCGAGGTGAGCCATTGCTGCCACGGTGCCACGATCGTCGGCAGGTTGGCCCGGATGTCCGGGATCGACTCGACGAACTGGGCGATCGACGTGGCCAGCGCGCCGGCGGCGACGACGACGGTGAGGGCCATCACCAGCACCACCAGCGTGTAGACGAGCACGGCGGCAACGGCCCTGGGCAGCCGCGGCACGGCGTCCACCACCCGCGTGACGACCGGGCTGATGATGAACGCCAGCAGCCAGGCGAGGAAGAACGTCAGGAAGATGTCGCCGAAGTAGAAGAAGACCGACGCGATCTGCCCGACGACGACGAAGAACAGCGCCGTCACGCCCAGCACGAGGAGCGCGCCGACGAGTCGGCGGTCACGTCCCTCGGGGCGGACGTTCAGCATGGTCGTCAGCGCAGGCCCATCTTGTGGCGAACCTCGTCCATCGTCGCCTCGGCGCTCGGTCGCAGCCGGTCGGCTCCGGCCTCCAGCACCCCGTCGACCTCGTCGGGATGCGCGAGCAACTCAATGTAGCGCTCGCGCGCGACCGCGTAGTGCTCCACGATCCGGTCGGCGAGCAGCTTCTTGGTGTCCACGCAGCCCGTTCGGGCGGTCCGTTCGCCGTCCTGGATCGTCTCCCAGTCCGGCCCGAAGAAGCGGTGCAGCTGGCAGACGTTGCAGACCTCGGGGCGACCGGGGTCGGTCCGCAGGATCCGCTTCGTGTCGGTCACCATGGACATGACCTGCTTGCGGATGAGCGCCGGATCGCCGAGCACGTCGATCGTGTTGCCGACGGACTTGCTCATCTTCCGGACGCCATCGGTCCCGAGGACGGTGGGGGCCTCGGTGTACACCGCCTGGGGCTCCGGGAAGGTCTCGCCGTAGCGGGCGTTGAACGTCCGGACGATCTCGCGGCTCAGCTCGAGGTGGGCCGCCTGATCCTTGCCGACCGGCACGCGTCCCGCCTTGTAGATCGCGATGTCCGCGGCCTGGAGGACCGGGTAGGCCAGCAGGCCGTGATTGACGTCGTCGGGCTGGGTCTGGCGCTTCTCCTTGTAGGTGGGCGTCCGCTCCAGCCAGCTCACCGGCGTGACGGTGTTGAACAGCCAGGCCAGCTCGGTGTGCTCGGGGCGGTGGCTCTGGACGAACAGCGTGCAGCGGTCTGGGTCCAGGCCGAGCGCCAGCAGCGAGGCCGCCATCTCGCGAGTGCGCGCGCGCAGGAGCGCCGGGTCGTGGGTGCTCGTGAGGGCGTGGTAGTCGACGATGCAGTAGATCGCCTCGAACTCCCACTGGAGCTTGACGTAGTTGCGGACGGCACCCAGGTCGTTCCCCAGGTGGACCACGCCCGACGGCTGGATCCCGGAGAAGATGCGCGGGCGATCGACGTCGTCGGTGGCGGGCGCGGGGGCCGGTGCGAGCTCGGTCATCATGAGTCGCGAGTGTAGCGGACCCCACTCACCCGAACGGTGCCCGGCGACCCGCCGCCCGGCCCGCGACCGCTCGAACCGGTCGGCTACCATTCCCCGCGATGTCGACCCCACGAAGCGCCGGCCCGGGCCGGCCTGAGCCGGAATGAGTCGCGCCCCGCTGCGGGTCGCCGTGCTCGGTGCCGGGACGGTCGGACGCGAGGTCGTCCGCGCGCTGCTCGACCACCCGGAGCGTCTGTGCGCCAGCGACGGCGCGCCGCTCGTCCTGGCCGGGGTCGCCTGCCGGGACCTCGAGCGTGCCAGGCGGGCCGGCATCCCCGCGGAGCTGCTGACCGATGCCCCCGCCCACCTCGTGGCGGATCCGGCCACGGACGTCGTCGTCGAGTTGATGGGCGGCGACGAGCCGGCCCGGACGCTGGTCGCCGCGGCGCTGTCCACCGGAAAGCCAGTGGTGACCGCCAACAAGCACGTCGTCGCGCATCACGGTCCCGCGCTCGAGGCGATCGCCCGGCGCGCCGACGTGGCGCTCAGATTCGAGGCCGCCGTGGCCGGTGGGATCCCCGTGCTCGGACCGCTGGCCGCCGACCTCGCAGCCAACGAGGTCCGCCGCGTGCGCGGCATCGTGAATGGCACCACGAACTACATCCTGAGCGCGATGGCTGGAGACGGGCGGACCTACGGCGATGTCCTGGCCGACGCCCAGGCGCGCGGATACGCCGAAGCCGATCCGGCTGGCGATGTCGAGGGCGACGACGCGGTCAACAAGCTCGTGATCCTGGCGCGCCTTGCGTTCAGCACGTGGATCGAGCCCGCGACGGTCATCAGGCGCCCGCCCACCGTGCTCGGGACGGGCCGCCCGGGGATCACCGGCGTGACGGATGGGGAGCTGGCGGCGGCCCCCTCGCTCGGCCTGGCGATCAAGCTCCTCGCGACGACGCGCCCGGCAGGCGACGGGATCGTCGCCGGCGTGCTCCCGACGGCGGTGCCGTCAGGCAGCCCGTTTGGCCTGACCGGCGGCGTGCTGAATCGCGTCGAGATCGAGGCCGAGCCGCTGGGTTCGGTCGGGCTGTCGGGCCCGGGCGCCGGCGGGGCGGCGACCAGCAGCGCGGTGCTCGGCGATCTCGTGGCCGTCGCCCGCGGCCTGTCGTCCACCTGGGCCGGCCGGGCGCCGGCGATCGAGACGGCCGGCCCGGTGCTCGACCCGACCGCCGGGCCGCGCGACTGGTTCGTCTTCGTCCCGGGCAACGCTCGCGACGCGAGCGCTGGCGCGTCGTCCTGGGCCGGCAGGCAGGTCGTGGTGGCGGCCGGCGGGCTGGCCGTCCGGGTGCCTTCCGCCACACTCGATGAGGCACGGGCGGCCGTCCGCCCGGCGCTCACGACCGGCACCGACGCCACGCTCTATCCGATCGACGACTGATGGCCGCCCCCTCCGGGCCCCCGGCCCTCCGTCCCCGGCTGATGGACCGCTATCGGCGGTTCCTGCCGGTCACCGATTCCACGCCGTCGCTCACCCTCGGCGAGGGCGCCACGCCGCTCGTCCGGGCGTCTCGCCTCGGTGCCACCCTCGGCCTGTCGAACCTCTACCTCAAGATCGAAGGACAGAATCCGACCGGCTCGTTCAAGGACCGGGGCATGGTCGTCGCCGTATCGAAGGCCGCCGAGGCCGGCGCCGCGGCGATCGTCTGCGCCTCGACCGGGAACACCTCCGCATCCGCCGCCGCGTACGGCGCCGCCGCCGGGATGGAGGTGATCGTGGTCCTGCCAAAGGGCCAGATCGCCGTCGGCAAGCTGCTCCAGGCGCTGATGGCTGGGGCACGCGTCGTGGCGATCGACGGCAACTTCGATGAGGCGCTCGGGATTGTTCGCGCGCTGGCCGAGCAGGACGACCACCCGGTCACCCTCGTCAACTCGGTCAATCCGTTCCGCATCGAAGGCCAGAAGACCGCCGCCTTCGAGGTCTGCGACGACCTGGGCTGCGCCCCCGACATCCTGGCCATCCCCGTGGGCAACGCGGGCAACATCAGCGCCTACTGGCAGGGGTTCCGCGAGTACGCCGACGCGGGCCTGGTGGACCGCACGCCCCGGATGTGGGGCTTCCAGGCGGCCGGCGCCGCGCCGCTCGTGGTCGGCCACCGGGTCGATCACCCGGACACGATCGCGACGGCAATCCGGATCGGCGACCCGGCCTCCTGGACGAAGGCGATCGACGCCCGCGACCGCTCGGGCGGCCGGATCGACGCCGTTTCCGACGACGAGATCCTGGCCGCCTACCGGGCGCTCGCCCGGCAGGAGGGGATCTTCTGCGAGCCGGCGTCTGCCGCAAGCGTGGCGGGCGTGACCCGTGCCGCCGCGGCCGGCGAGCTGGAATCGGACGCCCTGATCGTGTGCGTGTTGACCGGCCACGGCCTCAAGGACCCGACCACGGCCGAACGCCAGGCGGCGTCGGTCATCGAGGCGGGCGCCAGCGTCGGCGCCGTGTCCGTCGCGCTCGGCTGGTAGGCGACCCATGGCGGCCCACTGGCTGGCCGAGCTCGACGGGAGCG